>NZ_KV830177.1:0-48351 GCF_001836705.1 Neisseria sp. HMSC061B04 | reverse complement strand
AGGTCTTGTTTGGAAACTTTGACGACCGGAACAACATCGCCGACGCCTTTGAGTTCGCAATCACTGTCCAATTCAAAGCCACCTTCGCAATGGCCTTGCAACAGCCAGCTGGTCATTAGGGAGGACGGCGATTGTTTGGTGTTGGGCATGGCGGCTTCCAAACCACCCAACGCTTCGCGCAGTTTGGTCAGGATATTTTCCGCTTTTGTCGTGGTAGCATTATTAATCAATAAAAAACCACGCCTTGTATCAAATACGGCTTCAGTCCGAGTGCTTTTTGTAAAAGCACGAGGAAGCAAGTCATCAGTAATTTGTTCTTTCAGTTCTTGTTTTTCCTTGCGACCTACATTTCGACCTTCACTATTTTGAATTTCCAAAACCTTGTCGTCCAAAATATCTCGAATCACGCCGGCAGGCAGAACTTTTTCTTCTTTTTTGAGGGCTACTCTCCATGTAAAATCGGCTGGGAAGACTAATTCTGGAGAAAAATGAACAGGAGAGGAAAAACCCTCTGAAAACCAATCCAAGCCTTGGCAAGGAGAAAACTCTGATTGTGCCAGCTTGTTCGAAAGATATTCGAAATCCGGTAACTTCTCTTTGCTAATGGGATAAAAACTTACTTGTTTGAACCACATCTTTATTTCCTTTCTGTCATATTCAAAATTTACCTTTTCTTCCTAGCCGATTCCGCATGTATTTTCCTTTACTTACTTCTTCAAACTCGGTTTAAATATATCGAATTGATCCTTGTCACCTGACTTATGTTTGCGGTTATAAGCTCGTCTAACCTTGCTTACCGTTGATGTACTACATTTAAGTGCGGATGCTATCCCTGTAATACTCACACCGTTTAATGTGAGTTGGATAATACTTTTGTGCAATTCCTCATTTGCAGGCCGGCCTTTCATCCGCCCTTCTTTTTTTGCTCGTGCAATACCTTGGTTTGCACGCTCTCTTCTTGTCTTCCAATCCTCATGGGCAATACTTAAAGCCATACGCAAGAACATTTTTTGCAAGGCTTCCATCAGTGGTTCGGTTAAATATTTTGGAAGAGAATCACCCTCACCCATAAGTTCATCTAAGTTACCGAAAGAAAAAACGTCGGGGACATGCAGCTTGGCTCCTTTTTCGGTGATTCTTTGAATCAGTAATTCTGCCTCACGGGGTGGGAGGCGAGTGATTCGATCAATCCTTTCTGCAATAACCCAATCACCCTCTTGAAGATCATCGATAAGTCGATTCAATTCGGGACGACTTGCATTTACCCCACTCGCCTTTTCCTCATAGATTCCAGCTATGTAAAATCCATTTTCCTTAGCCTCATCGATAATTTTGCGTTGCCGCTCTAAATTTTGTTGTAGTGTGCTTACTCTAAGATAAATCCGTGCGATTTTGAGGTAGCTCATGTATTTTAAATCCTGTAATTAATCCACTGGATTTTAAGTTATTGTATTTATATTTTACAGTAGTATAATGTGTACTGTAAATAACCTATGGTCAAAATACAGTATTCTACCGAATAGTTCAACTTTGTAATAATAATTGCCGTTGTCTATAATTTTGGTTATGTCTGTATATAAGCCGGTCGAATCCAAAAGGGAGAAGAAAAAATTGCCCTATAGTGGTAAACAGGATATACAGAATTTGATTGTTGTCTTATTCCAATGATGCTTTTCTTACCAAAGGATTTTGATCGTTTGAAAATTATTGCTTATACGAGTCCAGATGGTGATGAATGGTTAACTGCACTTGAAGCAAAGCTAAAACACCGAGAAGGAATGATCTACTACAGCCGTCATCGTCCCGGCACAAGAAAGAAAATGGTTTTGACCAGGAGGAAGGCGACCAATTTTTTTCGCTATTACAGTGAGGCCGACTCCGGTGGTGCTTCTGCTCCTGAATCGCTAACCCACTTGCTTTGCAAACAAGTGCTGAACGAACTATCCAACTTGCCCGGCGGCCTGACGACTGTTCTAAATTATACTGAACACACCGAGCAACATCCGCCAGTTACTATTAGACTGAACCGTGCATTATCCGAATATCGGATAGAGATAGATGGCAAAACATTCTATATTGATGTTTTGCTTGAATTTGATCAACCAGGTAACTCTTCCCTACTCAGGCATGAGATAAGGTGGCGGAGGCAATTGGCGGTTGAGATTTGGCATACATCACGATTGGCTTCTAATGCACCTAAATGTTTAGCCTTATCGAAAATAGGGATACCGGTGGTGCAGATACGGGCAGATAAGGGTTCATTTTTGTATATTGATGAAGACGAGCTACTCAATTACGATAATGAAGAAATCAAAAAACGCATAGATCGCCATGTAGAGAAACTTCGGAACACCTTTCGGAAACAAATTCTCTGCACCCTACTCCGTAATCCTTTGAGTACGGATTTTCAGACGGCCTTGACCCTACATAATCAAATAAAGGCCAATGAACAACAAGTAGAGCAAATAAAAGAAGAGTTTGAGGTGCTGAAGAATAAACATGTTTTATTGGAAGCCGAATATTCGGCTTTGGCTGCTCAGTACACAGCCTTATTAGAACATCAGAAATCCCAAGGTACTCCCGAGAAAAGGGGCATGCCGGAAAAACATGGGATTCTACGACGTATGGCCAATAAGCTGTTCAAGTTGAAATGAGCTTTTGAGGCTGATACAAATTACCTAAAGGAGAACTATATATGAAGAAATTTTTGATACCTACATTGCTGGCTACCGCCTTATTGACACAAGCTGCTTGCGGTAATATGGCTGGCAGCGTGGCTCAGGAATTGGTAAGTTCCTATTTGGTTGATCGTACTATTTATGGCCGGAATGTCGTCATGGGTACATCTTGGCCAAACCATGACAAAGATATTCGTGAAACACAAAGTACAGAAGTGCCTGGTGATTTGTTGAATTATGTGAAAGACGGAGGGTATCTGCGTGTTGATACTGATACAGGAAGTATTGTTCGGTTCACACCTGAAGAGTTCCAGGCTTTACGGACCAAAAATGGAATTATTGATCCAGCAACCAGTAATTATAAAGACAATCTGATTTTAATGAGTTTAAATCTCAAAAAAGAACATAACTATAAAGAAGTTATCAGGATTGCAAAGCGAGATAAGAGTATTATCGTATTGAAAGGTCTCCTTAATGATTCCATTCCTGAGACAGTGACAGAGGCTAAACGCTTTACAGATGAGGGTATTACCGTATTAATTGCACCGCAGTTGGTTAAACTCTTTAGGGGATATGCCGTACCGACATTTGTTCAAGCCAATGTTTTGCCAGATGGCAAATATGGCTGCGACAAAAATCCGGAGGTGAAATGTAAAACATATTTTGGGACAGTTGGTTTGAACCATAAGCCGCTGTTTTCATTTGGTGCGAAGTCCCAAGAATAAAAGGAGAATATTAAAATGAAAAAAATTATAATTGGATTATTACCAGTTATTGCCATTTCAAATGCCCTGGCTGAGGGAAATTTCTTAAATCTTGCATCAAAGCCGGCCAAAATTGACGGAGCATTAGAAGCTTCTTTGGATAAACCCTATCCCAAGTTTGTACAAGATTGGATGAAAGACAGTAAATTGGCGGGGCTTAGTCGGATTGTTCAAGGCAAGGTTTTTGAAAGTACGGGAACAATCGAACGAAAATTCTATGCAAGATCCGAATCTGAACATGAAAAAACAGTTGAGGATGCAGTAGGAACTTTCAAAGCATATTGCGAACATCACAAGGGGGCAGTTGAAACACTGACTTCCGATATTTTCTGTATCAACGGCAGACAAGTACAGTGGATGGGATGGTGGTACAAAGAAAACTATACAAACTTTGCCTTTGCTGAGGGATATACAGGGGAGCAAACCTACCGCAGCAAAGTTACGGATGTACAACCCGGTAAAAAAATCACTACTTCCTATGGGTCTGCTTTGGTCTTAGAAAAAGGTGAGAATGGCTTAATTAAAATTCAGCCAAGCAGAGGCAATGAACGTTGGATTACAAGTGATAGTATTCAAGTAACCTATAAATAATGGGATGTGCATCATATAAGAAAGAGGATTGGTAGCTGAAATGCTACCAATCATTAAGGAGTGCAAATTGAAAACAAAATCTAAAAAACTTTTTAGGCTTGCTACCTTATTTGTAGCGATATTCTCCATCTCCACACCTGCGGTAATGTTTTTTAGTACAGGGGCAGTAACATTAAATCTTTTTGTTGAGGGTTTTTGGATAATTGGATTGCTTCAATCACTCGTGTTTGCCACCATTGTAGACTATTACATTGGTTCTAATGAAGCAGTAACCTCATTTGGCAAATGGCAGTCTTTTGATATGCCTATTGGTGGTTTGAATTCCAAGATTCATGGTGGTGATCCACTTTCGGAATTTCATGACGAATTATTTGAAAAAGAAATGAGGCAAAACGATCCATTTTACGCTCATGAAGTTGATAACATTTGGCATGGAACAGACTTAGATTCGAGTTCTGAGGAGTATTGGAAATAAAAAACAGGAGATTTATAAGCTCCTGTTTTTTATATACCTAGCTATTTAACACTTCTCCTATTGCTGTTACTATTTTCTCAAAGGCTGCTTTTGATTCGATAGTTTCAAGGTCATTGCCGCCACTATAACTCATACGCACTTGATAGTCGCCTTCACCCATCTCTTCAATCTGTACAACGATTTGTGCAATACTCATTTTTAAAATCCTCTCTGTCTAAAAAAATTATGAACAAAGCCCCAGCTACGCTTGTGTTGCCGGTATTCATTTGGAGCTGTTGGGAAGCTGGCCCAGATACCACCTAATTTCATGACTGCCTGCTCATAATTGCCATTTAAAATAGCTTCCATTGCACCTTTTTTAGCTAAAATTAAGGCTACAGCAGCTTTGTCTTGTGTGGCAGGACTAAAATCCGTGAAGCCATATTGTTTTGCCAGTCCTTTCCATGTATATCCCATGAATTGATAGCGGCCGGAGGCATCAGACGTGCTTCTACTACCATCAGTTCGAGTAAAACTACGTCTAACAGAGTTACCTGGGTGACGGGAGAAGTCCGTAATTCTATAGTTACCAATCGCTGTTTGATAACCATGTTTTACACCTTCTGATGCTGCAATAAAATCAAGAAAGGCACGCACTTTCGGATTATGAACATATCGCTCTAATGCGGCTTGATTATGAGCAGTTGAAGCTTTTAATACATAGTTTCCTCTCACTTGTCTTCCACTTGATATTCCACGCCACATTACCCCGTTGCCTCCATATGAGGTGGCATTACGCAACGGGGTTATTCCTTTGGGCGGAATACAGCGGATCCGCTAGACTTCGTATTCCCTGGACGTTGAGGAATTGGTTGGTCAAATTCGGATGCTAAAGCCGGATTACCCAAATGGGCTGTTGCTTGATCTACCCCGGCACCTATCGGTCCTTTTCCTTTACGAACGTCTTCCATTAGATTATCGTATCTTTCGCCGGCGGAGTTCCAGGGTAAAGCGTGAGTATTAATTCTCATGGCTACCCCATTTGTTTCATCTTGAGCTTTTTGAGCATGTGTTGCCAACCTACCAACTTCTTGGCGGTAGCTATTTCTACCTTGATTAATATCGCCTTCAATTTTGCCAGACTTACTTTCATAGTTCTGTTCCAGTTTCTCACCTCTACTACCGATGGCAGCATTAATTCCATCTGGAATCACACCTGCCTGATGAGCTTGGGCTTGAACATTTCCAAATGCCGCCCCAACTCCGGATGAAACTTTATCAGAGTAGTATTTATAAGCGGGTTGTGTATTGTTTTGAGGTCGATCTTCAGGTGAAAGATTATTAGGTTTCCAGCCTGAACTTTCAGCAGCAACTTTTAAACGACCATGACTATTTTCACCTGCACGAATTGCAGCATTGTAGGTTCCTCCCTGCCCTGCATTCAATTCACTCATAGTCAATTCAGGGTTGCCCTGTACCAATGCATTTGTGTTATCTTGGGAAATAGTAATGCCATTACCATATGTACGAGCTGCCATTTCTCGATAAGATTGAGCTTCTTGGAAGCTTTCTGCAGCCATTTGTGAAGCCTCTCTTGCTTTACTAAAGTTAGCTTCGGCTGTTTGTGCCAAACTATTACCAGAATTGAGTGCAACTTTATATGCTTCTGATTGGGAAACTTTGTCAGTAAAATTACTATCGAAGCTAACACCTTGGCGAATACCTGCTTCAATACTTTTACCAATTTCAGCAACCATTTGATCTCTATTAATAGCATCTCCTCTCCAATTTAAATTTCCATTGGCACCAATAGAGCTTTGGATATTTCTAGCCATTTGTCCAACGATTCCAGTGCTTTTAAAAAGACTTTCCAATCCCTGTGCTCCTTTTTGAATCATAGTTTGAGCTAATCTACTAGAAGCAGATTTCTGTTCAGATGCTGTTTCACTTCCACGGGTATTTCCACCTACGCCTAGTCCAATTGCAATGGCAGAGGCAATAGAAGAAGCATTGCTGATACCAAATTGTTGGCCAATCTTCTTACCTCGATCTAAAACGTAGGAAAATTTATTACTTTCAGCTGCATCCAAACCCATTCCGTAACCCTCAGAGGCACTTCTATCCATACCATAATTAGTTGCAAAGGCAAGGCGGTTTGAATTTCCCTGAGATACAGACTCTCGTATAGAAGCCTGCCATTGTTGAGCAGCTGTTTCTGCACGGTCTGCCGCCTTTGAATATGATTCCGATTGACTAATCTGTGATTGAGAGGAAACGCCAAGACTACTATTCCTCATCTGCGCTCTACTATCTCCAGTTACCATATTTGTCCATGAGGTACCAGTAGCTGATTGAGCAGTCATCATTTGAGGATCGGTATATACAGGATTTAAGCTAAGTTTGTTGGCATTGCTATTGTTGTAGTTCATATTGCCGGCAGAGTAATTCCCCGCCCCTGCTTGAGAACCAGCGGCCTCACCAGTTGTCTTGGCTGATGTAGTCATACCCATCATACCGTTTAATAGACTACGTCCGCCCATAGCAAGAGCACCGGCGATGACTGGGATTAGCCACATTGCAGCTCCAGCAGCTGCTTGTGCATCGGCTGCTGCCATCAATAACGTATCACCTGTTCCCGGTGTAATAACGCCGTTGGCAGCTTCCACGCTAAACAGACGCTTCGCATTCATAGTCATAATCATATTGATGATACTGGCCACAGGTGCCCAAAGCTGAATCCACAGCATACTCATCATGTAGAAGCTCAATAACCGGAATGCCATGATGCCGCCTAACATGGCGAGAATCATTACAAAGGGGAATAAACCAATCAGAATGGCCTCAGCAGCAGAACGAATCAAGGGAAGATTCCAACTTGCCATTGATGAGCCGGTTTTTTGGGCTGCAATATACTGATTACGGGCTTGAACTTGAGCAAATGCCTGCTGTACAGCAGCCGAATTTCGGTTGCGTTGGCCATTGATAATGCCTGCTTGACGAATAACCTCAATCATCGCCGCCTGTTCGATATTTTTCAGAGTATCGAAGCGGGAATTGTCCAGCAGATACTGGAATGAGCTATTGCCTAACGTGGCCAGGGCATTTACCCGGTTTATTCCTGCCGAATTTGTACCCAAACCTGCAAAAACACGATCAGCAATGTAACTAGGCAAGTAATTTTTGCTATAAAACTCCGTGCGTTCTTTCAGTAGTTTTGCTGCTTCATTGCAGGTCATAGTTGTTGATTTGCCGTTGTACTTCAGCCTTCCGTTCTGTTCAGCTGTAGTTTGGGAAACATTAGTAAACAAAGCTTGGTTGGTATTGCTTAATGTGGCAAGAATATCTGTACTTTGTGCTAAATCTTGAACTGTGTAGAAGTGATACAGGTTCATATCAAAAAATGAACACTGATTCATAAACAGTGCCCAATCTTGAGTCAACTGTGTATCCGGGATTCGTGCTTCACGAATATTTTCTAACAAGCGTGTTCCGAATAGCATGCCGGTGCGTGAGTAATTGAGGTCGTCCGGCAGGTGGTTAACTTGCTCGGCTTTGCGGGTAATACTTTGGCCAAAAGAACTGACAAAGTAGCCCATATAAGCAAGGCCGACTGGTACATTGCCAACGGTATATTGACGGCCTGTATATCCATACCCACCTGATTCAGTAATGAGTACAGTGGTTTTAGGGACCATCATACCCATCCAACAAAATAACACGACAAACAAATAACTGAAGCTTTCCCTCAAATCCAATTTGAAGGCAGCAACAGCAAGAGTGACCAGGAACCCAAATAAAGCAGCAGCCTGCATTGCGCCACCCATCATCGTGGATCCCGATATTGTGGCAACGCCATTGAAAACCGCCCGTACAGCTTCCCCGTTACCAGGGAAAGTAAAGTATTCGACAGCCATCATCTCTCCTTAGAAACGGTTCATCGAATCGAAATTCATGGAGTTGTTGGTATCTACAAAGGCCGAACGCCATTGTGTTTCAAACTGCTCCATAGCCCTCATCATGTTTTCTTCGATCTCGATTTTTTTCATTGAATCAATACGTTCCTGATAAATTCTGCTTCGTAATTCACCAAGGTTGGCAAATAATTTTCGAACCGCGTCTCCACTGGCTTCGTCTGTCTTGTTATACATACCCAAGGTTGAGCGTACCTGGCGTTCCGATTGGTCCAAAATATTGGCTACAATATCTACAGCAATGGCATCTAAAACTGCTGTTTTTTTCAGATAGCCAGTTCCAAGGAAGGCATCGGATACAGCCATTTTTAATATAGGTAACTTACTATTATTGACAATGGCTGCGATCTGCTTGCGCGTAGATAAATCCCAACCTTGGTTATTCCTTATTGAAGTCGGAAGTGTTTCAAGGCGTTTATGAATCATGTACCGTAACGAAGGTACTTCAACATTATTCTTCTCAGAACAGTTCTCCATTAATTTCTTTGAACCATTCCTACATGTCCACATGTCCAGTACGATCTTTTCGCGGATTTCGCCGCCTGCATTATTTTTACCGTTCAATAAATCTTGGATACTTAAGATTCGTGGTTCAAAACTTTGAATACCTACCCTGTACTTATCTTTGTCTTCATCCTCTTTCGACAAAGGAGTAAAAACAACCGTGCCCAACATGCTGTAGTAGAAGTCCATGTCAAACCCTAATTTAGTACGCTGACCGGTATAGTTTTTCATGGCTTCATAAGTCAAATTACCACCGGTAAAGCTGATAGTGTCTTGTGGTTTGCCAGTATTCCGAACTTTATTGGATTCTTTGACTAAATTGTCAGCTGCTTGGCAGTACCATGCTGCTTCGCCACCATCGTCTGCCGAGCCTGAATCAACAGATGCTGCTCGACAGTTTGAGCTGGCCAACGAACCCAATTTCCCCATTACACCACCGACAATATCCTGACTCAGTTTGCAACTATTTAAACTGCTTTGATTAACCTGATTGACCAAGTCACGAATACCGCCGATTGCGTCTTGAATCATGGGATCAAGGGCTTTAAGTGCTAAGTCGAATGCAACACCGGCCGCATTGTTGCCAAGATTGCGGGTAAATTGGATAAACTGTTCTTTACTTGCAAAAGAGAATGAGCCGGCAAAAAAATCTATACCGCCACAACCGGCACTTATTGACGGTAGTTGGATATTGCCGAGACTGACATCAGAGACCGGATTGCGAACATTAATGCTGCCACCGGTATAAAGGCTGCCACTTTGACCATGGAATGCGCCTGCCTCAGAATAATTGGCTTCTGCACCCATTGAGTTGAACATGTCAGCCATATTCTTCTCAATGCCGGCACTACTATTAATGGGGAGAGACAGTGACGCTGCCAAACATAGATATTTTGAAGAGGAAACACAAACAGCCAGCACTTTGGCCGGCTTTGGTAATCGAAAGATGTGAAATTTCATAACCGCTCCGATGAAGCGGTTATAGTAGGGGAATCCTTACTATAACCGAGATGAGTTACAGTAAAGACTTGAGATTAAGGAAGCTTTATTTTACCTAAATTATCTGTATTGTCAACCAGTTAATACATTGAAATATAAATATTAAAGGCCCTATATAGGGCCTTTAATTTGATTAATATAATGTTCCGACAGGGCGCGAATACGCTAAAAAACGATCCTCAAGCGTGGTTTGTGCCATTACCCCAAATCCAATTGGTGTAAATTGCTTGGTTTTTGTGTCCATGACGTACATGGCGGGTACAGTAGTAACATTCAACCTTTGTGCAATACCATTGTTCGGTAAAGCACGCGGGAAATGATTAAGGCCACCACCATCAAGACTGACCGGCATAACTTTAATTCCGTATTGGTCGGCAAAGTTTTTCAAGATTGGAGCCATGGTATGGCAGTAAGGACAATCTGATTTGAAAACAAACAGAATACCGTTCTCTCCTGCAAGTTTTCTAATTGCCTCAGCCTTTTGTTGCTGACGGTTATGATCATATTGTTGCTGGGCCAGTTGATTGTTCGGACGACCACGTTGGCTGTAATCCAAATTTGGGTTCTGCCAAATTACCCTTTGCCATTGGTCAGTAAACGCCGCAGATTTGTTCATAACGACCTCTTGAAGTTCAATATATCGCTTCAAATTTTGAGGTGTGGGATTCATGACGGCAATTTTACGCGACTCATCCAAATTTTTTTGCAGCATTTCAAATTCTGCAAGTTCATTACGAACCGGAGTGTTTTGAGTCTGGCTTTGTCTAGGCTGTTTGGGCTTTTTGGCATCCGGATACCATAAGAAAGCACGGTTTTCATTTTTCCAAATATCTTGGTCATACCACCCCATACCCTCGGCTGCAGCCTGTAAAAAAGAGGCAGACATGATGATTGAAAGGATAGTTAGGATTAGATTTTTCATGATTTTTATCGCTTATTAGGACAAACTTCCATATCGACTGATTGTGTTGGTGCAAGGCTTTCATATTGCGGTGTCGTTTTGAAAGTCAGACGTACTTTATTACAGCCCGGCTTGTTTTTTAATGCCTCTTGCCTGACTGCCTCAATGTAGATAGGCACTTCTTTCTTGAACTGTTTGTGCACCGCAGCAGCAGCCTTCCCACTAAAATGCCCTCTGGCTGAACCATGGCGCATAGCCAAAGCTAGAAGCACGTCCGGCTTACCATCAGGCAGTGGGATAGACGATTTCACCAACTTCTCGGTTTTGTCTAATGAAATGCCGCCATTAAACGTTTCTGCAGCATGCAATGGCCCTACTACCATGCTCATGCAGACTGCAATCAACGTAGTGAGTTTTGATTTATTGATCATAGTAGTTTTTTACCTCGTTTGAACCTTTTTTGATATTTTCAACCGCACCTTCGATAGCATGGTTTGATTGCTTGGAAACATTGGCCATATTTGCGTAAACGTCATCATAAAAACCCGCAAGGTCCATTTGGGAAAAATCGATTTTCTCCAAATCTTGAGCGGTGAAACCTTCACAGCTTGGATTTTCTGGAGTACCCCACCCTCTTCCTAATTGAGCTTTACCTTGCACGTTTACGATTTTGGTTAATTTGGAGATATAACAGCACTGAGTCTCCATTTTAGTCACACATCCGCCCAGGGCTTTGGAACTACAATATGAACCGATGTAGTGGCACAAATCGGCTTTGCGCTTCATTGCGACCAAGATTTCTTTTTGATCGCATTTCAACCATTGCTGTAATGCCATGATTGCAATGGCAATCGCAAAACTCACCGGGTCGAAAGTAACTACCAACTGACCGCCCTGAATACCGGCTGTAAAACCAAAAGCACTCAGCCCGGTTGGTCCGCCTGCCGCCGCCCCACCTGCTGCTGCCGAAGCACCGGAACCACCAAGACCGGCAGCACTCAACGCAGTCGTCAAAAACTGAGGCGCATTGGTTTGCAACAAAGTATAGGTATAGTGGCTGGCTACGCTGGACAACAGTTGTTTCGCAGCATATTCAGTACCTGCTTGAACGACAAAGTCGATCATTTTTGCTGGGTCAGCGTCTGTTTTACAACAATCACCACCGAAAACACCGTCTAAAGCACCACCTAATTTAATAGAGCATTTATCAGGCTCACCTTTGAAAAACTGCTGTTTCTCAGAATCATAGAACCTTTGGCTTTCCCGAGCCATTTCCATGGCACTTATGGTTCTTGCAAAATCTTGGTCTTTACAGCTTGAGACCTCTCTTGTTGTTTCAGGAGAATCTATACATTCGTACTGTTTATCTCGCGCCTGACATGTACCGTCAGGCAATTTGTGCGTACATTTATCTTCAATTAACTTGCAATTTTTATTACGGTCATAAGCACTGCATTCATCGGCATCATCACCGGTCATACATTGCATAGTGCGCTGTTCTTTCCAACATTCGCGTGTGACAGGAACACCATTAATTATTTTAGTGCTTCCAGGCTCTACGCATTCTTTGGATACAACCTTGCATTTTTTATCCTTGGCGTGACAAGATGATTCATCCCATTCAGTCGTTATTGCATGGGTATGCTCCAACTCTTCCACTTTTTCGGGCAGACGGCCATTGTGAAGTGTCTTCAGATTCACATCACAGGAATATTGGTGCGTGTATCGCAAACATTCGCCGGCTTCAGATTTCTCAAGACAGTTCTGACCCTGAACCTCACATTTTGCTTCTGGTTTTTTCAATGGGGCACAATAATCAGCCGGGTCTTTCTCTAAGCACTGATATTCAGCCTTATATTCCCAACAGTCTTTTGTAATCTCTACGCCATTGATATTTTTTGTTGATGGGCCATCCACACAAACATAGGATAGCTTACGACAAACTGCTTCTTCACGAATAGCAGCTGCCGCTGGTGCCGTTACCAACATGAAATGGCTGATAATTACCATAAGAGAAATCAAACGTTTCATCATTTGACCTTCTCCTCATACTCTTTGCAGCCATCCTCCCAAGATTCTGTACAAATCGGATCACAGTATTGATGTACGCTGAAAATCGATGCACTTTCACCACCGCCACCTGCAATAGTACGCGTCCAAATAATGTTATTGCCCTCTTTCAGGTATGGACGGATGTCAATGTTCAAGTCTTTCTTCCATGAAGTTTTTCGTTCAGCGATACCAATTGTATTGCCTTTTTCATCATATACAGGGCTGATTGTCCGCCAAATGCCCTGTTTGAAATCTGCATAAAACATCTGATTGTTGTAACTGCTATAGACGATAGTGTCATTCACTTTCACAATCAGCCAGTCATCGTATTCAACGCGTCTAAGCGTAAATTCAGAAAGTTTCTTCAGATTTTTGATTTTTACGATGAGTTCACGGTCATATTGGTTATCTCGAAAATAGTCGTCACCAATCGAACCAAAGGTAAGTTTATGCGTATGCTCGCCCGGTGTTTTGATAAAGCTGACTTGCATATCCCCCTGTAACGTACCAGCTTCAACACCCGCTGTTGTACAGTCAGGTGCCTGTTCACACACCACTTTCAATTTTTTACTGCATTGATACTGGTTATTTTGATATTTCGTCTCCAAACATGAGTAATTCCAGTTTGGATCTACTTTAACCTTCAAAGCGGCCTCACATAGGAAGAGTTCTGCACCAGTATATTCGCTGCAATGCTTCACGCTTTTAATGGCCGGTACAGTTATTTTTTCTGTCGGACATGCGGTTGATGGAACAGTACCGATACTGCCATCTGCATTGACCGGATATTTCCATTTGTACTTTTCCAGCGTTTCTGCCGGATCGCCGGCGATTTTCTGTGTTCCTGTAACCAGTTTCTCATTTGGAGATACCGTTACATCAGGTCGTTTGGTACGGTTGCCTGCAATCAGGTTTACACCTTCACATTCTTGCCGCAAATACAGATCAGGATTGGCCGGCAGGTTCTTACAGTCATTGAATTTTGCATCGCCGAACTGGGTGGGAAGCGACACCCCCCCGCCATAATATTGCTCGGCCATAGGCACATTGTCCGTATAGCGCGGAGTATATTGGGCAGGTTGCATCATATTATTGACCGTGCCCGAACCCAAACTGCCTCCCAACTCACTGGCGTATTGGCCAAAGTCTTCGGCATGGGCCGTTTGATACAAACAGAGCAAGGACAAGATAATTACTGAATACTTCATTTTCTGCCTTCCAGAGCGGCTAATTTCGCATTTGCAATATCGGAAAGTTTTTTGTCTTTAGATTCACGGATCAAGTGTTCTAACGCCGCATGTAATGACACATCACCTTTTACGGCAGCATGTTCTGTACACATACCTAATTCTGAATTTACAGCACAACCGTCTAAACCATCTTCGCCATTTCGGGCTATTACCGTGACAGGGACTTCGGTAATACCATAATGGTCGAAGAGTTCAGGATGAATCAGCATATCGCCTTGTAAAGCCGCAAGTTCTTCAGCCGCCTTAACCGTGGCTTTCAGTGAGTCGTCTTTAAAACCACGGATAACCATTACACCACCCGCTTTTGCTGTTTCATGGGCAATACGTTTCAAGCTGGCTTCAGGCATTGAAAATGATACAAATACCAACAAATCTGCCTTTTCCGCAGCTTGTCGAGCTTCTTGCGAGGCAGGACGGTATTTTTGTGCAATAGACATTGGATCAGCCTTGATTTTTGCATTACCGTAGTCACGAACATCGGGCACACGGTGCTTGATACCTTCCAACTCCGGAACTTCTGGTTGCTGCCGATTGTCGCCGACATTCGGGTTTTGGCCTTGTGTAACTTTACCCATGGTTGTACGCAGACGGTTTCTCGCCGCCTCTACATCAGCATCGGCGTAAGCACTACCTACTCCGGCCAAACCACCTAAAAGACTGAGGACGACACCTCCGGCTACGATTACATTGCGTAAAGACTTGTCCATCACTCTATCTCCTGTCAATCACTCTTAAATTTATATGCACCGCAGCAGTCGCGCTTACGGAAAAGTTGGAAGGCAAACTGATTGCCTTTGTAAGGAAAGGCTTTGCCACTGTCTCTGACTAATGTTGAACGTCCAATAGGATCACAACAACGACCTTTATATTTTCGTGCAGCTACGGGATAGGTCATGGCCATTTTGTAGTTCTGCTTATCCATTACCGGATTAAGTTTGTACCCGCATAAGGCATCCTTGCCTGATGCTCTCCAAGCTACCAAATCCCTGTGCATTTTTGCCTGCATTCTTGCCACCATTAATTTGGCAGCCTGTACTTCAGAGAAATGGCCGGACATCCATCCTGATAATGGGTAAATCGATCCGTGACAACCTGCACACCAATACAATTTACTAAATGGAAAGCCAGTTGCAGCTTTTACACAGTCAGCGGCACAGGCTGCTTGTGCAACCACATTGGCAAAGAGCGCGGAATCAGGAGCTTGATAGACGGCCAATGACGGATATTTCCAAGTAGGATCCAGTTCTGTCATCCAACCAATATCCAAAGTACCCTCTTCGATACAATCGTTGTCCAATAAGGCTTCCAACCAAAACACAACCGGATTCTTGTACCAATGAACTTGGTAAAAGGCATTGTGCTGCTCATGTTGCTCATTCCGGCCACGCTTATGCGCGCCACCAAAAAGCTTTTGAATCTTATTTGATGTATCAGCCTTATCCGCTGTTTCAGACGCATCCACTTTTTGCTTTTTAAGAGAGATACCGCCCAGGCTCACCATACAGAACGGTGTACGCACGACTTCTACCAAGTGTGTCGGCTCCCAAAAGGAAACCGTTACGCCTGCACGGGTAGGCTTACTACACGCACAAAACCAATCATTTGGGGTGGATTTGTTGTCTTCCTGATTTGAGTAGTTTAGGTTGATACTTCCGCCAATTTTGATTGGGAACATGCAACTCCAACAAATATCGTTTATTGGGTTTAGCATCTTCCCTTGGCAGGTTAATTTATTTGAATTTGAAGTATTAGATACAGCCTCAGCAGCGTGAGACAAAGAGAATGTGGGAAGTAGCAATAATGGAAGCAGTAATTTCAGTGGGGATAAAAAATTTTTCACGGTTTCATGGCCTCTACGCGGAGCCGGTTCCCTTCTTGGGAAACCAAACTTGGAACTTCAGACAGCTGAAAACTTTTTGACATACGTCCTTGTTGGTCGTAATAAACTGCCTGGTCCATTTCTGCTGATAACTCATACCAATCGCCTGCAGTCAGAATAGGCATAAATGATTCACCATATTCTGCTGCAAGTTTCTTGGCTAGATCGATTTGATCAGGTTCTCGGCCATCAAAGAAAAACATTTTGAATGGGATTGGGGCTACTTCCAAAGGTTTAACCACGGTTCCGGCAGGAGCAATAATTTGGCCGTCTTGGTCATAAATTGTTTCAGTCAGGGTATAACTTGGGTCAAAGTAACGAACAGAACCTTTGGTTGCCTTCGTTAAACCTTCTACCGGCGGTAAATTTAGGGCAGAGCGATTTATTCTTTCTTGAACTTCTTTCTGCATTGCAGCCAATTGGCCACTGTCTTGTTTAGCCTTTAAACGTGCTTCAATTTCGCGAATTGCATGTTTTTCCGCTATTGGGTATGTTGGGCCAATTTTTGCACCGGCTTGCTCACCGGAATGTGTCGATGCGATTACCCATGATGAAATGCCTGTTGCGAGTATTGCAACCAGTGTTACCGAAGCTATCTTTTTTTTATGAGACATACTCACTCCTAAAAAATCGGGACCGCCTTACCAATAATTTGCCCTGAATGGATTAAACCGGATAACTCGTAGCGACTGTCCAAGCTGTCTTTGTGTCCTGTTTTAACCCACATGTACCGTTGGGGAATTTCCCCTTCAAATGGATTGATTGCCAGCTTCATGCCATCTAGGGAGTATTCTTTTGCAGTACCTACCTCTTTACCATCAATGAAAAAAGTACGATTCGTTTTCGTTACATGATTTCCGGGAAGTCCGGCAACCTCTTTGATGACCTGCGTACCGATAGGGTAAAAACCGCCTTGCCATGCAAAGGCCACATAATCGCCCTGCTTCAGATCACTTAGCTTGTTCACATCTTTTTTGATGAGGTAAAGATGATGAGGCAATGAATAGGAAAGATTTAAAGCTAAAGCAAAATGTTGATTGAATACCAACAAGCAGACGACAACGGCTAAAAAAGGGGTTGCATATTTTTGACAAAATTCCTGATAAAGACGTTTCAGAACTGCTTTGTTGCTTTCTTTTTGTGCCATTTCCATCATTATTCCAAATATCAACGCGCCGCTTCTTCTTCGGTGACTGGCGTACCTTTACCCTCTTCCATCATCGGTGCCGGAGCAGTCTGTTCAACTTGTGGATGTGCCGGTGCCGCAACTACAGCTGTGGCAGGAATACGTTTATCCAACTCTTTCATGATGTCAGCCGTAATATCAACCACCTCTGTGTTCCGTCCGACCAAGGCAGATTTGACAAAGATGTTACAGCCGCACTGAGTTACCTTTTCCTCGATAACCTGTTGCAAGGTATTCATTTTTGCTTGATAGTTTTGGAGGATGGCGGCTCGTTGCTGGTCGGAAATTCCATTCTGCAGCCCTTGGTTTTTTGCCTGTTCCTGGTAAGTCATGGAGATACCGGCCAAATCAACAATATGGACTGGTTTCTCATTGGTTTTCATGAAATTCCATACACCCAAACCCAATGCAGCGATAGAAATTGCGCCGATTACAAGGCTGCCCAATGAAACCTCTACACCGTTATCCTCCGGATTCTTTTCCGGAGCGGTATTTGCTGGGTTTTCTTTCTTTTCTTTTGCTTCAGTCATCTTAAAATCCTATCCTCTGCATAATTAGTGGGTTGCAGCCCGGTCCCTTAAAACTGCTTCAATGGCCTCGGCTGTATTCAATCCCTGATTTCTGTAATGGTTCACGGCTTCAACGTCTTCTGCTTTTGAGCTTGAGGCAAGTACATTGAATGGATCTGAGTACAACCGTCCTACTCCATAACCTATCGGGGTAGAGACAAATATTTCACTGTAGTAGTCAGTTTTGCTCAAAGTTCGGAGAATCTGCATAATTCCATCATTGATTTCAAAAGGTTCTTTCTCTTGAATGGTTTTGAGCGATTTAGCCCCGGTACGCAATTGGAAAACAAAGTCGGCGTTCTCTAACGCTGCTTCAGCTGCCTTGGTCTTGTAGTAGTCATTTGCACCTTGCGTCAGCGTACCGCATGCGCCTTTGTACTTACGGACTCGGCGGTAGCCTTCCTCAATAAAACGAGCAGCTGTACCTGTATCACCCAACAATGCCCAAGCCTCGTCAATCATCATGATTTTGTACTGACTTCGTGACAGGTACATACCCTGCATAATGCGGTACATAATCAGCTGCATGATGATCTGTTGCAGATCCGGCTTGGTTTTTAACTCTTCGAGTTCCAGTACAACCAAGTCATTTTTAAATTCGACATTCAATTTCCCATTGAAGTAACTGCCATAGATACCTTCTGAACAGTATGTGTACAGTTGGTCGGCAACGGCCACCATAGACAGATCTCGTTCGCCGGGTTCTCCTCCTTCATTGCTGCCGGTAATCAAACACCTGAGACAGCGTTCTCTTACATGATCAACCGTGCCTTCTTGTCCAAATTCGTACCATACTTCTTCAATAATTCGTTGAAGCTTGGCTTCCTGCTGTTCAGTTAGGGAGCCTGACGGAGAGGCCATCAATGAAAAGATCAGTTTCAACATTTCAATATCTTCATTGATGTCTGTTACCATTTGGAATGGTGGGAAACACAGCCCTGCTTCATAGGTAAATTCGATATATTGACCGCCAATCATTTGGCAGAATTTTTCATACGAACGGCCAACGTCGATAATCCATACCTGAGTTCCCAGCCCCATGTAATTGCGCACAATTTCATTGGCAAAAAATGATTTACCGGAACCGGAAGCTCCAATAATGGCGAAGTTATAGTTACCGGCGGGGTTGGCAAATAAGTCGATTCCCATAGCCTGGCCACGCTTACCAAACAAACCGATGACAGGTCTTCCTAAACCGTGCCACTCACCGATAATGGGAGACATACAGACAGCATTGGTCATGGTTTTGGTTGACCATCTTTTCTTACTGTCCAAATATTTTTCAACCTCTTTGTCGATAGCCATCGGGAGGGCAGTCAAATATGATCCCAGTTGAAGATATTGGTCGCGATAAAGACCAAACCCTTGAGACTGCCAAATAGATACCGCCTGGCTTTCTGCCAAGTTGATGTTTTCAGGTCTTTCCCAAATAACAACTTGGTGCAACAAACTCACCAGACCACCACCGCCTTTACCGAATGCTTCAAGGCAAATGTCGTAATCACGTTTGATTTTTGCAGCCTCCGGCATGACTGCGGCCATCTTGGATTCCGCTGTTTGTTTGGCACGAGCGGCCTTTAGTTTTACGGTATTGCTGGAAGTATCATAATCACGCTTGAACATCGCCATGGAAATCAGAAATGGTGATGTGTAATTCATGTTTGCTTCAATGGCATCACCGATCAATGCACCCATATTGGACAGATGAAACTCTTCCGGGTAACGATTGGCCGAATAGCATTGAGCGATCACGCAATCCCCCGCAGCACGGTTGCCAAATCTCAGCCCCGAACCACTATCAAGAACCTTGATAGATGTGCGGGTCTCAATCATTTGTTCACTCAAGAATTTAGTTTCGTCCCAAACAGGATCGATTTCATCTTGTTGGCCAGTAAACATCCTATTAGGATTGAGTAGGAGTGTTGTCCAACCCAATAAATCATTTGCATCCCAAGTATGGTGATAAATCTTCATGGAGATGAGTGCATCGCGCATACGGGCAAGGAGAGAAACGGCCTTACTGACTTCAACACCGTTGTCAGGCGAAATATTCAAATTTACACTGAGGATACAGCGCAGATTTCGTAAACGAATGGCCGTATTTTCTACTAAGACCTTCTGTGTGCCCTTATTCCAAAATTCAGTACGTTTCTTGGCCAAAGTTTCAAAGGTGCTCCGCATCGGGTCGTCGATAGGACGTGATGCTTGGACTTGCTCATATTCATTGAAGTAGTTTCTCAGATCAGGGGAGCCGAAAATCTGCACTTGTATGGGCGTTTTTTCAGGAAGCAGCGCATACAGGTTGCCCCACTTACTGATCAGGTCATCACTGCCACCTAAAAATGGGTTGAGTTCAAAAACAAAGCCCATACCCAACGGTTTGTCGCCTTTAACGGACATCAGAGTAAATAACTCTGTTTTGGTATCGTATGCACCATAATTGAGATAGTCGCTCAAATGGTCAAAGTCAGGATCAACAGGGTTGTTGTGTAAGGCTTCCATCGGTTGATCGACATCATCCGAACCAGCTAACCAATTTTTAAATTTTGACAGGACACCCATTACATACCTCTAGCGAGTGGTACCGGGAATACCCGATGTTTCCTGCAGATTAAGATTCACACCAACATCGGGAATACGGTCATTTGTGTTATTTGAATTGGTTGAAGAAGTATCAACCGAACTGTCTGAAGTTTTAGATCCATTCCCCAATAAGCGGATAGGACGGTACTCGTCTATGATCTGTTGCTGATTGTGGGCTATTAACCAATCACCCTGATTCAGAACGACATATGTGAAACTTTGATCATTTAAATCGCCATCCGTATCAAGATATGGAGCAACCCAAATACGAGCAATTTCACTTTGAGAGCGAATGGGCGTACCGGAGGAATAAGCTTGCGTTAACATCAATGTTCGGGCACTTTGATCTGTGTAAGGTTGTCCAACCTGTCTTTTCATGCCGTCTTGTAAAACGCCTGCAACAGATGCTTTATAGTTACTGCTTATGGATGCGCAATAAGGATCATCACTGTTCCAAGCATTTGAGCATCGGAATTTTTCACTACCGCCGATACCGGACATGGTTAAGGTTGAACATCCGCTAAGAATCAAAATTACCGCAGTAATTGATAAGGCTTTCAAACGCATCATTCCGCTCCATTCAACCATTTTTCCAATTCAGCACGCGGCATAGCACCGGATGTACGCCGACCATCTTTATGAATCATGCTTGGAGTACCGCGAACTTTAAGCTGCTCTGCGAGTGCAATATTTTCTGATACAGGGTTTTTACAGTTACCGGCTGCCGGTTCTTTATCCATCAGCATGTAGTTATTCCATGCTTTTTCACGATCTTTACTGCACCAGATACGTTCTGCTTTTGAAATTGCATCAGGGTGGAGGGATTTAATCGGGAACATGAAAACGTATGCGGTATAGTCTGTCATGCCGGCCAATGTTTCTTCCAAACGACGACAGAACGGGCAATCTGGGTCAGAAAAAAGTGCAAATTCACGTTTGCCTTTACCGCCATTGCCTTTAACGATTTTGATGGCGTTTTTGAATGGCAGTTGGGAATAACTTTTTTGTATTACCGCTGAACGAGACATCTCGGTCAAGTCTTTCTGCTCTTGCATATCGTACAGCGCGCCAAAAATGAAATAGCGACCGTTTTCTTGTACATAGGCTATGTTGTCACCCATTGTCACTTCATAAATTGAAGCCATGGGGGTGGCCTTTACTGAAGAAAACGTGGTATTTGGGTACAACTTGCGCAGAGTGCTTTCGACAGTTTTGACATCGGCAAAGGCCGTCTGAAAAGCTGTGATTGCTGCAATAGTGGCCAAGATTTTCTTTTTCATTGAATCCATCCTATTTAGTTTCGCCGGTATCAATTTCGATACCTTGAGTCAGTACGACATCCACTTGACGGCCTGCATTGACTTCGACCACAGGGAATACCTTGTCGGCAAGTTTGATATAGTAGTCAGCCAGTCTGTCAGCTGCACCACCGATACCGGAAGCAATTCCTGCACGGTATTGATCACTGCCTCGAACGGAGGTCGTGCTTCCAAATGCAGTATCACTTGTCACTTTGAATGCTTCGGATACGCCTTTACCCATACCGCTGATAACGCCCGACATCAGTGCATTCGCCAAGAGTTGACCTTGTTTCGTTACAAGATTGCCTCTAACACCTGTTTTTCCGTCTTCACCGGCAACGTAACCTTTTACTGGCATATCAATGGCTCGGCCATCGGTACCTACACAGCTGAGATTCTGCAATCTGATGTATGCGCGTTCTGAAGATATATCGCCGTAAGCCTGACCGGTAACGAAGCACTCTCTAAAGTTGTATTTAAACCGGTTGGGCAGTTGCGCAAAATCAGTTACGCGCATTAAAACTGGGTGGGGGCTGGCATTTTGTGCTTCACCCCCGGTCGGTGCATCAACCCCACCTAACAGTACAGATCGGAAAAAAGTACCGCTCGGTATATACGAGTCTCGCGCCCGAAACTTGCCTTGAGAGACGGAAACTTTTCCGCCGTCTTCAACTACTTCTATATTCATACGCGGAGTTTTTGATTTAACCCACTCCGCTTCTTTTAATTGTGGGGAAACCCGTACATTTTCATTCGGATTTCCGGTATTTACTGCTCCAGTCGTTCCAGGTTGCAGCTCCGCATCATTCATACTTCCTGAAACAATTCTTCGTTCAATGGGTCTGTCTGTTGCAGGAGCTGCCCCATTTGGCAATGTACCTGCCGGAGGTGCTGGGGGGAGTTGGCCGTTATCGCCAATGCCGCTTATTGCCGGCGGCTTGCCTAAACCATCGGGTCCCAGTCCCTTACTTGAGTCAGGATTGCTACCGTTCTCTTTTGCTTGTAACTGCTGAACCATGGTTTCCAATTCGCTGATTTTTCGATTCGCATCTTCAATCTTCGAACTTTCTGTGTTCATCCATAAAGAGTTGTCTGTAATGCCTGCTTGTGGACTTGTAAAATCAGTTTTAAGGATCTGCTGTTTGTTTTGAACCTGTGTGACTTCGGCTGATTTCTTTTTGTTACCTTCAATGACATAAATCGCACTGCCTACAATTGCTGCCATACCGCCTGCAACCATACCTGCAATGGCCAACTGCCTTTTTCGTGCAGCTGATAGGTTAAATTTGTTTACTTTCACCCTCATCTCAACCTCCCAGACGGCTGATAATAAATACGTCGGTAATTTCTCCGGGTTGTAGAATCTGTTTCCGTACCGCTACCGCCAAAACGCCTTGTCGGTAAAATTCCTGCTCTCTAATTTCAAGTTGTTTGGAACCCAAATTAGTCAATGTGAAAGAAAAACCCTGCATATCGGCGGCGGTGTAACTTCCGGTTTGAACAAACAGCGTGTTTTCCCACAATGGGATGGTTTGGTATTCACGACTGTGATTGATGCCCATATCGCCGCTAGTACCACTCATCATGGAGGCCATCATTTTCTTGATGGCTCGCACATATTCGGTACTATTCATCGTCACAGGCATAGGACCGCTTTTCGCAGCCAATACTGCTGCTTCATGACGATTTGCACCTGCCACATCGATTACGATGTTGTCACCCTGTTTCGATGTAGGCTTAAGAACCAGCAAGTAGGTCTTACCCTCCTCGCTTACAACAAAAAGATTTGTAGGATTTGAGGTCAAACTTCGAACAAACAGTTGACCTGTTGTCGTATCTTTCTGAAGCTCAAGATCGCCATCCATAAATTTCCATGAGGCAATTCGACCGCCTTCAATAGCGATTCTGCTCAAGTTGCGTTTACTTACTGAAACAACGTGAGGTGTATTTTCTGTTGCAGCCACACGTTGCTCGGCAAAACTAGTGATGGGTCCAGCTACCAATAAGGCAGTAAAGACAATTTTTTTTAATGGTGAACACATATCAATTACCGCCTTTAAATTCTGATGCCGTTTTACTGATTTCTACATCCTCGGTTTTTACTTCGGATTCTTCCTGATTTGCGGGTTCTGCTTTAGTTACGCGCTTTTGAACTTCTTTAATCGATAGTAATTGCAGCGTTCCATAATTATTTTTGAAAGAAATGAGTAGCTCGCGGTCTTTTTGCTCCACTACTGTATTGTTGCGTTTAACCTCAAAAACGCCACGAATGGAAACTGTATTGTCTGAAGTGTCTGCCGTTGCTTCTGTCGCACTAAAAGTGGTGCTTACATTATTTTTCTTAACCCATAAGGCATTTAAAGACAGTTCCTTTTCCAAGGCATCTTTATAATCAGGAGCAACGATTTTTAATAATTGGCTGTTTTGATAATCAACTGTTTTAGGGGTTACATTTAAAAGAAGATAGGCTGCATAGGGAGCCATTTCTTCAAGATATTCTTTTGAAAAAGCGATGTTTGATACAGTCATTGAACGCCGGATTTCCGGAGGAGTCAGCGTTGTTTGAACAACAGTACCTTTGAAGAGTACCGTCGCAGACAAAAATAGATTGGCAGTTATAGACATACCCAAAACTACCCAAAAAAAGACCTTGATGCCGGTTCTTACCGCTAATTCACTCAACATATACTCAGTCTTCAATTTAGAAACTCCCGTTTATTTGTTTCAGGTATCCGTTTGTTTTTTTCATTAATGGGTAGGTACCAATAAAGAACATGCAAAAAGAACCATTGATGCTTGCCCGACTTCAACTTTCCCCATCGCCATGCGATAAAAAGACTAAGCGACATGGAAATGAAAAAGTGACGAGAGACAATACCTATACCGAATCCGGACATAAATAAGATGAATACGTCCAAATCCCAAATAAATGCTTTTTTGGGATCGTCTATCGATACCGGAACTCGAAAATCTCTCATCACTTCCCTTTTTCGGTTTGATTAAACAATCAAGGTGAACATACCTTTAATGATGCCCGGGCCCAATGTTGCGGCCAGGCCAACACCCAAGCCGACGATACATGGCATGATGGTTTGTTTCATCAGACCTACGGCCAAACCGATCAAGAATGCAGTCAAGCCCAAAGCCATACCCAGATAGCCTTCAGACCAGCCTGATACCATGTCAGCCAAGCCTTTAAATTCAGCGCCGGTTGTAGCGGCCATTGCCAAGTTAGCGGTCAAAGCCAATGCAATCACGGCTGCGTATTTTGCTACTTTAGTTTGTTTGATATTCATAAAGAACCTCATATATAGAGCTTGTATCGCCAAGCTTTTGCGTCCGATCATTCTTTACCAAGTGATTACAACAGTTCGTGTGTCATCACTATTGCAGCAGGCAGGGGAACTGGCAGTTCGAATTTTTGCGGAGACATTATGTTTCCTTAGCCATTTACTGATCACTGCTGCCCGTTGTTTAGCCAAACGTCTATTAATTGCAGTATTTCGGCCTCCGATACTGTCAGCCCATCCGCGTAAATAAACCGTCTGAGTTTTTTTCAATTTAGGCAGAACACGTTTGAGCGTTCTCACGCCCTCCGCACCGAGGTGTGAACTACCTAAATTGAAAAACACCCTGATCTCATCTTGTTGAAAACTGCTTTCTGTATGAGCATAAACCGGCTGTTCCGCCAAAACTTTGCGTTCAAATCCTGAACACTCTTCATTACGGCAAAAAACAAATTCGCCCAGTTGATTTTGTTCCACTGTATAAGTTGCGTCTTGAGGCAGCTCGACCACGTCCTGTTTTGGGGCGGCACAGGCTGTCAGAATCATTGTGGAAGCTACGAAGAGCGTGTTTTTAATCGTTTCCAATTTTGATATACCTTATTTGCGTACGTCATTCTTGCGCGATAGCATGCCCGACCTTTAAGTTTGGTACATGCAGCGTTATAAGCACCAACCGCTTCCCAAGATTTGCCATGTTGACGATAACTATTTGCCAATATCCATGCACCAATGTGTACATTTGTGCATGGATTCCATACATCTGCTTCTGTTAAACCGAATTTTTTGTGAAGTACGGGTAGCCATGAACGGTTGATACCCATCAAGCCAATATCGGCTGTATGACTTTCAATATTCGGTCTGAAAGAGCTTTCTGTTAATGCGATCGATTCCAACATATCGGGATCGATACCATATTTGTTGCCGGCTTCCCGATAACAAAAAGCATCTGCTCTTGTAGATGCGAGTACCAAAACACCTGGTACGACGAACTGTAAAAGTATG
Organism: Neisseria sp. HMSC061B04; assembly: GCF_001836705.1. Classification (NCBI taxonomy): domain Bacteria; kingdom Pseudomonadati; phylum Pseudomonadota; class Betaproteobacteria; order Neisseriales; family Neisseriaceae; genus Neisseria; species Neisseria sp. HMSC061B04. Next base: position 22,380 of record NZ_KV830177.1, on the reverse strand, counting down.
GCCCTTAATCTCATGTCTTTACTGTCGTTGTATGTAGGCACTGATTTTTACCTAGAATCGACAAGTTTTGTTAAATCAAAAGAAATTAACTAAATTATTTAGAAATATTTTTTTATAAAATAATTGTGATATAATTAAAAGTTACGCTCAAAATAATAGAAACCACCCTACTGCAACCTATTGATATTAAAAGGAATGCTACAAGGGTAAAGGCTCTTATCCAAAAGCCAAAAAGGCCGTCTGCTAAAAAAATCGCAGCCGGCCTTTTTTAAAAGCTGTAACGGTAAAGCAACAGCCTTAATGGTTAAAGGAAAAGGTTTAAGGGAAAAGGATAAAAGTTAAAGGTAAAACAAAGACCTGCATGTCAAAATGCAGGTCTTTGTTTATTAAAAGGGGCGTAATTATACGCTAAAAACTCTGTTTTGTGACAATTCTAATTAAAATAACCTTTTTTACTTTGATTTTTGACATAGTAACTTTTTTTGATTATATGAATGGTTTAACAACTCTGACTTTTTAATCAAAATGAATGAAACAGATCTTTCCAAGCTTCTTGGTGTCGTAAATCGCTTTACAAATATCGATAAAAACTGGTCTTGCGTATTGTTGTACTGGATGCAGCGTGCTACCGGTTATCTGGAAATGATGACTCTTGATGACGATGAAAATACGGCAACCTTCCTTATCGAGAAGCTGGAGAAACTTTTAGAGCCATTGCCGGAAGAAATTAATGACACGGTTTTTGCAAACGCATTGGCCGATGACTTTGAAATCTTATTTCTCATGGCTCAATACGGTTCAGAATACTGGAATTCGCTAAAAGAAAGTTTCGGTGATTTTTGTATTAGACATACTACGTTACCCAATCAATTGATTGCTGATATACCACATGCCAAAAAAGAAGAAGTCAGCATGTGGCTAAAATCTTTGCTTAAAGCATCATGAAAACAAGCCTTATCACATTAGCATCCTCACTAATGCTTATCGGTGGCTCAATGCTATACCTGATAAATACCAAAAAAAGTGCTGAACCCGCATCACATAATGATGAGGGTTCCCATCGCGATCAGAACATAGTCAATGACCGGTTTCGCATTTTAAAAGCGCATGAACTGATTCAGGTGCTCGACTTAAGCCCTCAAATATCCGGTATAAAGATGAATTTAGGGTTGTCGGATGAAAACTGGAGTAAGGATGCCCTTCCCTTTTTGGAAAAATATATAGCCTTTGTTCAAAGGCTTCCCGCCAGTGAGTCTCATCACCATGCAGGTGATGGTGGTTTAGTCCGCCATACACTCGATGTAGCTGCACTGGCCCTAGTCGCATCGACATCTCAATCATGGCCGCCTAATGCCAAAACAGAGGAAATAGCAAAGAAAACTGCGGCCTGGCGTTATGGCATCATGTGTGCAGCCCTACTCCATGACGTTGGTAAAACTGTGACTGGATTTCAAGTTGAGCTATTTGATTCGGCTACCAGCCTTGAAAAATTGCTATGGTTGCCTGATGCAGGTTCTATGGCTGAAAGCGGTAAGCTTTATTATCGTGTCGAATTTCCTGATGCAAAGTCTGCTTACAGCACACATGCCGAAATCGCTTGGACATTCTTTCAAGCTTTGGTTCCTTCGCATGTCAGACAATGGCTTGCTACAACAGATCCAAATTTAATGATTACCTTGAGAAATTATCTGAGTGGGAAAAAAGATGGTAGTCCTCTTGAGCAGTTAATAAAAAATGCTGATATGACTTCGGTTTCACGGGATTTACGAAGTGGTAGCCGTCAACGCTTCTCAACTGCCAAGCGTAAACCATTTATTGAAACGATTATGGAAACATTGAAGGAAATGTTATCCGACAGAGGGGTCCATTTCAGCATCGCAACGACTGCCGGTGGTGACCTGTTCCGCAAGGGTGATCGTATCTATTTGATGTCAAAAAATGTACCTGATTACATCCGGCAGTATTTGAGAAAAAATCAACATCCTGCTGCAGGGTCATTTCCAACTGATAACCAAAGGATATTTGACACATTATTTGAGTACCGTGCCGTCATTCCGCCGGAAAACGATCCTCACAGGGCAATTACCCATATAGAGGTAGAGTTTACCCGCATGGACGGTGAAAAGGTTCGCAATGTATTCAGTGTACTTTGTTTCAATGCCAAAACCTTGTATCCGGATGGAGATTATCCGGCGGAGTTCTTAGGCAATCTTTCTGAAGTAGCCGCTAAAAAAGAAATAGCATATGTTGTAGCTTCGGAGGATAAAACATCAATTCAAGCACAAGATATTGAAATTAAGTCAGCCAACACCAAAGACAAAATGGATTTTCTGTCTATTCAACCGGAAATAACAGAACAGCCTTCCCTACCCGAAAAAAATCAAACTGAGACAGTGAACTCTGCTTTTGACAACAGTAAGAATACACCTGCTCCAGAGGAAAATAGATCCAGTAAGGTAGAAAAAGCAGAAAACCCGAATAAACGGAATTACAGCTCAATAGATAACCTAATCGAAAACTTTAACCTGATAGAACCTGATTCAGAACAAACAGAACCAACCAATTCAGAAGCTGAGACAGCAGTAAATGCCGTTAGCCCAATTCAGGAAAATATAAGCGTGGAAGTTGAAACTGAGACAGTAGCCAAACCTCACACTGAGGTTAAAGACACTGAGACAGATAAAACTCCAAAAACAATTAAATCGGGTACCAAAGCAGGTCGTAAAAAACTTGCCGACCTTTTCTCAGACGATCGTAAACCTGTTGAGAAAACAGCTGATCCTGAATCAGATCACGGACAGATTAAAACAACTGAGACAGTGAACCATCAAATTAATACTGAAGCAGTTTCATTACCTGAATCTGAATCAGCACAAAATGGTATGCGTGAACTGGAGCAGCTAAGACTAAAAGAACCTACATCTAGTCCACGTCCAGTCCAAGTCATGGATGACTCTCAAGGTTTAGATAGCCTTGCAAGCGGAGCGAAGAATATGGCCGAACTCGAAGCCTTAGTTTCTGAACGTAATTTGAAAAAGCAATCAGAAACAGAGTCAACCGAAATAGTCGAGGATTCAGTCAAAGCCAAACATATGGAAGCCAGAGACCGTGGTATGCAGTTTTTACGATGGCTGGCAGATGGATTAGGAGACGGCAGCATAGCTGTCAATAGAAGTGGTGCAACAGTCCACTTTATTGAACAGGGAATGCTGTTGGTTACGCCAGCCGTATTTAGAGATTACGCCGGCGGCGTGTTCAATAAATCTGATACGGAAAGCCTAGGCCCTCTTACACAAAAAGGCTTTGAAGCTTTGAGGTTGCATGCAAGGACGAAAAAAAGCTCATTGCATAGGGTTCTAACGACAAATGGTAGCAATCGCAGACTCTTCTATTGCTACCTTATCCCTGAACATAATATCAAACATATCATACAGCCAGGTTCAAGACCTCAGAATAATACCGATATTAAATTGGATGAATCCGACTTATTAGTAATGGAACAAAAATGAGTGCCCACTTTCCTGAAAACGTTTATCGATCACCCTATGAATGGATCAGTGTAGCCGCATACTCCACCACAGCGGTTTCAGTAGCACATTTGCCTGTACCTCCGGTAATTGCTTATGGCAGTTTAGCCATTTTTTCGGTGGTTTCAGTCAAACGCGCGTTATCAGCATTACGCATTATGCGTTTCCGTAAAAATATTCGGAAGCTGCCCTATTATGCCCTTACCGCTGATGAAATTCCTTCTTCTGATAAAGCACTTTTTCTTGGGAAAGGATTTAGATGGACACAAACACATACCCAACGTCTTTTTATGGTTCGCCAGCCTGAGAATGACGGACTTCGTAACCCCTCAAAACTCTATAAGGCAGCGAGAAAACATGAGATTGAGACAATGGGTACAGACTGGATTTCCCGCATAACTCGGAAATCAGCATGGTGGAATCCGGTTGCTCCCTTACCTCCGGTGGGAGGTTCTCCTGAATTACATGGCATTGAAATTGATGAAGATGATATTTGGGAAGATTTAGGGGAACGCGTTGGCCACAAGGTTGTATTGGGCACAACCCGCGTTGGTAAAACCCGACTATGTGAAACCATGATTGTTCAGGATATTCGGCGGGGTGATGTAACGATCGCCTTTGACCCCAAAGGCGATGCTGACCTGATGACTCGAATGTATGTCGAATCGCAAAAATCAAACAGACCATTTTATATGTTCCATTTGGGTTTCCCCGAGTACAGTTGCCGGTACAACCCTATCGGGGATTATGGTCGTATTACCGAGGTGGCGACAAGGATTGCGAACCAACTGCCCTCTGAAGGTCAGTCTGCTGCTTTCCGAGATTTTGTATGGCGTTTCGTCAACGTTTTAACGAAAACCATGGAAGGTTTATCCATTAAACCAAGCTATGAAAATATCTATAAGTCTGCTGCAAATGTAGATGAACTTGCGGGGGATTACTTTAAAAAGATATTGGATAAGCACCACCCTGGTTGGGAAAAAGACTTCGACAATTTTGATATGCCGGAATCGGAAGCAAAAAGCGCAGTAAAGACTGGGCGCAATTTGGACACAATGAAGCTCGGTTCATTCTTGAAAGCCAAAAAGCACAACGAACCTCTTATTGACGCCTTGGGTGGTATTTTGTCCAATGACAGATCCTATTTTGAGAAGCTAGTCAGCTCTCTGTATCCATTACTGGAGAAACTGACGACTGGCGAAGTTGCCAAGCTTATCAGCCCGGATACAGAGGATTTGTCAGATCCAAGAATCATTATGGACTGGCGCAAAGTCATGGAATCGAATGCAGTCGTCTATATTGGATTGGATTCCCTATCTGATGCCGAAGTTGCAGCAGCCGTAGGTAATGCGATGTTTGCTGACTTAACCTCTCTTGCAGGTCAAATCTATAAATTTGGCCATGGGGTTGGACAGAGTGGAAAAACTCAGAAAAGAAAAGTCTCAATTCATGCAGACGAATTCAATGAATTAATCGGTGACGAATTTATTCCGTTATTGAATAAGGCCGGTGGTGCCGGCTATCAAGTGACGGTTTATACACAAACATGGAAAGACGTTGAAGCCAAAATTGGCTCCCCGGCTAAAGCAGGTCAAATTGGTGGCAACTTGAATACGATGATTATGCTTAGGGTGAAAACCGTCGAAACAGCAGAGATGCTGACCAATCAGTTACCGGAAGTCAAAATTATGACCAGCACCTTGGTATCAAGGGCTGGAGATGTTGCTTATCCGGATAGTCACGAAGATTTCAGCAGCGGAAACGAAGACAGGATCGGTGCTGAGACAGTTCCTATGTTAACGCCCGCTGATTTAACCCAATTGCCAAAGGGTCAAGCTTTCGCGCTTATTGAAGGTGGCCAGTTATATAAAATTCGGCTTCCCTTACCCAAAAAGGACAAGCTGGAGAAAATTCCAGCACATATTGGTGAAATGGCGGCTGAGATGCGCGAAGTTTACAGACTAAGCCAGCCTTCGGCTGAAGAAAACGCATTTACGGAGGGAAGTAGTTATGCCGTCTAATACAAGCGCATGGTACATGAACTCATTGCCTTTAAAGTTCTTATTCCTCCCGTTTAAAGCTGCTTATACCTTATTTTTGATTGTGTTACTTATCTTTGGTAGTTCGATGTTGACTCAAAACTATTTCGGTACCGGTAATCTCTTGGAAGATGAAATCAAATGGTCTGAGTCTGTTGGCCATGATGCGTTTCCAGGAAAAGAGGTTGGCGATACTATTAATCTGCAAATTGCCAAACTAAGTTACAAGGGGCTGAAAACGGTATTTTTTGACCTGACATTAGTCAATGAGTCTCTGAAAGCTAAGTCAGAGGCCGATTTCGGCTATAAATTCAAAAATTACTTAGCTCCCCGTATGAAATACCTACAACAATTTGATGCAACATTGAAGGTTATTTCCTTACGTTTAGGAAACTTGGCATTGTTCGTGGGTATCGCGGCAATCTTTGCAATACCGGTTTTGATAGATGGGTTAGTGATGAGAGCTATCAGACAGGAAAATGCCTCACGGGAGAGTGCCGGAATTTATCACCGGGCAAAATACTGGAGAACAGGAATTATTTGGTTGGGGTGCATGATTTATATGTGTATTCCTATATCAATTTCGCCCTACTTGCTCTCTTTGCCTTTGATAGCGGCAATTTGGATGATTTTCATGCAGGCCAAATATCTTAAAAAGTATCTTTAGGATTCCAGTGGAACCTATGTGGTGCCTTTTTCAGTTCATTACGCATAGGGTTAACATCGTGGCTAAAGTATTTTTGAACTGAAGTTACGTTCTTATACCCCATCAAAATTTGAACTGCCCTAACGTCTTTGGAAGAAATCAAATAATTAAATACACAGATTTTTCTCAACGTACCAGGCGATAAGGGGTGCTCCAAATCTGCAGTTATTGAGGTTGTAACTATTTTAGAAATTTCATTCCTTGTAATTGCAGTACCATTTTTTTTCGTAAACAAGGGAAATTTTGTATTTAAACCATTTGGCATGCCATAATGATGTGGTAATAATTTTAGATATTTTTTTAGATAATGAGTAGTTAGCTGGTCAAGATACACAATTCTTGGCCTCTTGAATCTATTATCAAGAAGCAGTGCTTGTTCGTGTTGAACGAAATTGCGGATTTGTAATCGGGATAATTCGCAATTTCTTAAACCGGCATGATATATCAGATCAACAATGCACCAGTCTCTTATCTGTTTGATGTCATGCTCATCTTTGGGAATTCGTACAGAAATTTGGTACATGGGAATTGAATTTACCATGCTATCAGGTTTCTTAAAATATCTTACTTTTTGAGAAGAAACCTTTAAATTTCTAGTAAAACAATACCAATTTCTAAAACAGTGCCAACTTGCAATATACTGATTTAAAGACGATACTTCTTTACGTTTAATTGAACTTTTGTTGAGTGAGCGATGATACAGAATTAGTGTCTTTTTAAACACATTAGGATCACTAAGTACAAAAGAATCGTAGTAACCCATTGATTGTACGATTTGTCCGTATATTTGGAGTTTGTGTTGATACAACTTGATGGTTGATGTGGAATATTTTTGAGATTTTAAGTAGCTCGTAAATTCTGAAAAGATCAAATTATATTGGTTACTGCTTATAGAGAACATCTATTATTAACCCACGTTACCTGTCAAAGCTGATGTACTCTTAGTGTTATAATGTATGAAGAAGTTGCTAAGATTTGAAAAGTATTTGCAAAATACTCAAATTTCGAGTATTATATGAATGCAATATTTTATGATTAACTAATAGTTAACAAACAGGAATAAACAACGGCGATTGTTAGGTATAGGGAAAAACTACATAATTTATATTATGTTAAATTCATAATGCCAACATTTTAGTCTGTTAAATCCTGTTTTACTCAGTAGTTCAATTACTTACAGAATTCAAAAGTAAAAGGTCGTCTGAAATTTTTCAGACGGCCTTTTATTTATATCCCCCAGTCTTTTCTCAGCAAATCCTTTATTGTTTGATCAGCTGCTAATCAATTACCTACTCCAACTTTAACAATGGAAAGTAGGCAATCTACTCAATCCGTTTATGCCGTACCAACGCTATACGTTTCGCCCTTGCTGTCCGCTTGACTGACAACGGCAGCAACAGCGGTGGCCAAGCCGTTGCGCGTCATGTATTTTTGCGGAATTTCTTGGGCATTTTGTGTCAAGGTATAGGCATTATCTTCGCCATCGGCAAGGCCGCAGGGGCGCAAAATGGTCCAATTCAAACCGCTTTGTTTGAGATAGATTTCGGCTTCTGTTTTAGCACGGACGGCTTCGCCGAGTGCCTGTTTGAACGGCTCACTCATCATATCCCATTGTTCGCCGCAGCCCATGCTGGTAATCAGTACAAAGCGGGCTTGCGGATTGGCGGCTTTCGTGGCGGCAATAATGTTAATATTGCCCAGAGCATCGCTGCGGATGCCCTCTTCGTTTTTGCCGCCGACAAAACTGATCACGGTGTCGGGACGATATTGTGCCAACACTTTATCAAGCGCGTCTGCATCAAGTGCATCGGCGACGACGGTTTGAATATTGTGTTCTGCAAAAAAGCTGTCTTCAGACGGCTTTCTCAATACGGCGACGGTATCGGCTGAATTGTTCAATGTACGGATATAGGCGCGGCCGGACGGGCCGTTGGCTCCGAAGATGAGTTGCATGTTTGGGGTTCCTTTGTATGGTAGATGTTTGTTGTTAGAAAATCCGCTCCTCTATGCAACAAGGAACGGATTTTCAGGCCGTCTGAAACTGTTTAAGCAGCATCAAACAGTTTGCGCATGGCTTCGATTTGATGTTGTTTCAACTCGCCTGTCTCATCGCGGCCGACGAAAATTTTAAACATGGCGCCGCCGTTGCGGTTGATAAAGTTGAGCGAGCAAGTGGCTTTGCCCATGAACGGGCGTTCCAAAAGGTAGATGGAGGCGCAGTTTTCGTAATAGATATGACCGTGTACGCCGCCGTCGGTTTCGGGATGGTCAAAGTTGTAGAAACCGCGGCCGACTTTGCCGTTAGGCAGTTTGCCGCTGACTTCGACGATGGCATCGGGGGTGTGGGCGATAAAGGTAACGGATTCATCCCATGCTGCGATGGCTTGGAGAATTTCGACAATGCGGCTGCCTTCGGTTTGGCGCACGTTCTCTTCAGGCAGGCAGCGGATAACGTCTTCAAAACTGCATTGGTTTTGCGCGGCCAGCATTTCCAGCACTTGGCCGGGATTTTTTTCCAATGATTGGCGTAACATGGTTTGTTGTTCGGCTGAAAGTTTTTGCATGGTTTGATCCTTTTCTTGAGTCGGAAGAGTGAGCATGAGTTTGCGGATAAGGGTGGGCGACCAATAACGGCCGCTGGTATTCAAACGGATCAGACCGTCTGAATCGGGTTCTTTAAAAAGCTGCATTTCCTGCCATTGGGCAATCAGCTTTTGCGCTGCTTTGTTGCCGTCGAACAATGATGGATTTAGACGGCCTGTTTCAATATCGTGCTGGACTTTGCTGAGAAGTGCTTTATTTGGGCTATGGCCGCTCATAAATGCGATGTTTTTCTCGCCTTTCGGCGTGGCAAGATAGCTCTCCAAATCGCCCTGCACCTGATAGCTGAAACCGCCGAAGTTACCACCTGCTCCGGAGCCGAATGCTAAACAGGAAATATCGGATTTGATCAGGGTATTGTAGCGGTTGCGCTCGCCGCGGCCGGGATAGGCGAAGTGGCTGTTGCTGACCTGTTCCCAGCCTTTTTCCAGCAGTGTTTCAACCGTGTAGGCATATTGGTCTGCCTGAATATCGAAACCCGGCGGTGTCGGAAATGCACCTTTTTCAATCATGCGGTTGATGGGCAGCATGGGATAAAGGTTGAACGCATACGTATCCAAACCGGACAGCGGCAGTTCGGCGGCTCGTGCAATATCGTTTTGCCAAACCTCATCGGTTTGATTGGGCAGGCCGAACATCAAATCGGCCACAATTACGGCATCAAGCTCGCACAATTTTGCCAAATATTCAAACGCCTCGTCGCCGCTGTGTTTGCGGCCGAGACGGCGGCGGATGGCGGTATTGAAGGTTTGCACGCCGATGGAAATGCGGTTGGCCCCTGCTTCGAGACAGGCCTGTGCTTTTTCCAAATTGAAATGGCTCATGCGCCCTTCGATGGTGAACTCGCAGTCTTCGGCAAGCGGCAGATATTGATAGCAGGCACGAATCAAGCGGACGATGTCTTCCGTAAGCAATGCGGTCGGCGTACCGCCCCCGAAATAAACAGCTCGGATTTTGCCCTTGCCTGTACGAACTTCGGCTTCAGCGGCCATTTCTTCGATAATTTTGTCGGTGTACACGCTGCTTTGGCTATCCTTCCACGCATTACGGTAGAAGCCGCAAAAAACGCAATGGTTGGCGCAAAATGGAATATGCAGATAAGCAAGCGCATCCACATCGGTAGCATAGGGAAGCTTTTTCTTCCAAATGTTCTGCCACTGGGGACGCGGCATTGGAACACCGCCCCAAACAGGCATTAATGCCTGACGTTCGGGAAATGCCTTGGGCGCGGATTGTTTCGGAGTCCAAACAAGCTGCTGTACCATGATAATGATTAATAAAAATTATTAATAAGATTTATATATTAAATAACCATCATCATTTTCTTGTCAATATTTTTGTGTAATTAAAAATTAGTATTATTTTAAAATATTGTATTCTATAAATAATAAAATATATTTCTATTTGATGGAAATCGGCATTTTACTTGTGAAATGCGCAAAATTTGGTTCTTCAAGCTGAGAACATCCTCCCATCTCGTTTTATTTTTGAACAATACAATAAATTTTATTTATCGTTTTTCAGACGGCCTTTTGGCGCTCAGCTTCTGAAATAAAACCCTGCCTCATCTTTGCAACGGCGTATCTGCCAACCGTAAACCGATTCAAGCAAGTCGGGGCGCATCACTTCGCCCACCTTGCCTGATGCAACTACTTTTCCCTTATTCATCAAGATAATATGTTCCGCATAACGCGCGGCGAGGTTTAAATCGTGCAATACCATCATTGATGAGGCACGGTTCAAATGCCCGACCAAATACTGCATCAGGCGGTGTTGGTGGCGGATATCGAGATGGTTGCACGGTTCGTCCAAAAGCAAGACCGGCGCGTTTTGCAACAGGGCGCGGATGATGTTGGCGCGTTGCTGTTCGCCTCCTGAGAGCTTGCCGATGCGCTTATCCGCCAAGACCGTCAAATCAAAATAATCGAGCAACTCGTCCGCCCATTCATGGTTCAGACGGCCTTTTTGTACGAATGATGCCAACGCAATGTATTCGCGTACGCTCATCGGCATGTTGTAACGGCCATGCTGCCCGACCCATGCCACCCTGCCCGTGCGGATTTGCGGCGCAACGGCCTCACCGAAAAGCGTGATTTCCCCCTGCCCTGTTTGCCCGATTAAGGCCCGCAGCAAAGTAGATTTACCCGCACCATTTGGGCCGATAATAACGGTTATGCCGTGAGGTATATCCAGTTGATCGATTTCTAGCAGGGTTTTGTCTTGGACGCGGACGGAAAGATTACGGATTTGAAATAAAGAGTGCATGGCAAAAAATATGAGGCAATGAAGTTTCAGACGGCCTGTTCAAACATCAACGGCTTTTCAAAGGCTTGATAAACAAATACATAAAAAACGGTCCGCCCAATAAGGCAATCACGATACCGACCGGCAGATCGACAGGGTATGTCAGCCAGCGCGCCGCGCCGTCCACCACCATCAAAAATACTGCGCCCAACCAAGCCGACAGCGCAATCAATTTGCGGCGGCTGCCACCGACGGTTTGCGCCAGCACATTGGGGATCATCATGCCGAGAAAACCGATGATGCCCGAAAGCGACACCGCCGCCCCCGTCATCAATGCTGCGCCAATTACGGTTTGCACACGCAATGCCCCAACCGACACCCCCATACTGGCAGCCGTGTCTTCCCCCGTCATCAAAACGTCCAGCCGCCTGCCTGCCGACAGCAAAATCAGAAAACCGGGCAACATGACCGCGATTGCCGTGACAGGCGATGAGAAACCGGCTTCAGCAAGGCTGCCCGACAGCCATGTGGTCGCGCTGCGCAATACCAAATCGTCAGATAAAAACAAAATCATGCTGACTACCGCACCCGAAAACGCGCTCAACACAAAACCCAACACCAGCAATCCCAAAGTACCGCCGCCGAGTAGTTTGTGCACCGCCAAAATCAGCAGGCACACACCCAATGCACCGAGAAAAGCCGCCGCCGGCACACCCATCGCGCCGCCGCCCAAAGCCAATAACACTATCACGCCCAAGGCCGCACCGCCCGATGTCCCGATCAAACTCGGATCGGCCAGCGGGTTCTCAAATAAAGCCTGCAATGCCGCCCCCGAAGCGGACAAACCGGCTCCGACCAAAAGCGCGGTATAGATGCGTGGTAAACGAATTTGGCGGACGGTTTCATCCATCGCCAGCGGCGACTCCCACGCGCCAAAACCGATGCCGCAGCACAAATAAACGGCGGCGGCAGTAAGCAGCAGGCAGAGGGTAAGGGTATGCGGTTTCATGACATCATGCGGTTCAAGCGGATTGAGGAACGGTTTCAGACGGCATTTTTAAGACAGCCGTTTTGCCTCCTCAACAAGAAGGAACACATCAAGGCCGTCTGAAAACAAAAATCGGGCAGTTTTTTCAAATCAGGCGCGTTTATTTCGCCAAACCGTGCAAACGCTGAATCACTTGCGGCGTATCCAGCCCGTAACGGAACATATCGTTGGCCTTCCACAAATAAATTTTGCCGTTTTTCGCGGCAGGCGAGCCGGCGATTTCGGGACGTGCGGCAAAGGTTTTGACGTTGCCTATCATGGCAGTGTTGTGGTCGGCAATAATGATGATGTCGGGTTTGGCCGCAATCCATGCCTCACGCGTCATCGGTTTGAGGCCGTCAATGGCGGCTGCGGCATTGATACCGCCGGCACGGCGGATGATTTCGTCGGCGGCAGTATTCTTGCCCGATACGATGCGCCCGTCGTAGCTGAAGAGGTAGCGTTTGCCGTTGGAAGGCTGCTGTTTCATATCCGCCTGCCACTTGCTTGCCAACTTGTCCGCCTGCGCGCTTTTACCGATAAGCTGACCGATGTTGCGGATACTTTGCGGATAGGCGGCGATGCTGTCGTCGGGTGCAACATTGACGGCTTTAATGCCTGCTTTTTGCAGGTGGGCAAAAATATCGGCAGGCTGCGCCATCCATGAACCGATGGCAATGTCGGGTTTGGCGGCCACAATCGGCTCAACCGTCAGACGGCGATGAATGCCGATACTGGGCTTGTTTTTCAACGCCGGGTTTTGAACGGTCTGATCTCGGCCGACAATTTCGTCCAATGCGCCGAGCGCAGCAACAATGTCTGCCGTATCAGGGGTTAACACGACGATGCGTTGCGCGTGTGCAGTGCCGGCCAACGAAATAAGCGCGGAAAGCAGAAGGAGTTTGAGTTTCATTGATTTTCCTTGTCGAATGCTTTCAGACGGCCTGCTCACTTTCTCAGGCCGTCTGAAAACGGTTGAATCACTTTAGAACTTCAGTTGTACGGTTGCGGCGAAATTGCGGCCGCTTTCGGTGTACAAGTCCATCACACTGGTACGGCTCATGCCGGCAACGTCTGCATGCTGCCAGTATTTTTTGTTGCCGACGTTGTAAATGTTTGCGCCGATTTCAAGGTTTTTAAACGGCTTGTACCACGCACCGACATCCCATACGCCATACCCCGGCGCTTGGAAAACAGTGTCGCTGCTGACGCGGCTGTGTTTTTTCGACCAGCGCAGCTTGGTGCCGATACCCCATTTTTCCTGCGTGTAATCCAAGCCCAAAACGCCGTTGAGCGGATAAGCGGAATCCAGCGGCGTACCGTCTTGCTGTTTGCCGCTCATCCAAGCGATGCTGCCGGAAACCTGCCAGCCCGGCAGGAATTTGTAGGCGGCAGAGGCTTCTGCACCGTAGGTTTTGACCCTATCTAGGTTTTGATATTGGTACTGGATAATTGGGCGTCTGCCAACGGTGGAGGTACCGATTTCAGTGCGGTTGATGAAGTTGCGGTAACGGTTGTAGAACGCGGTGACTTGCGCACGGGTGCGTTCGTTTTTAAATTTCATCCCCAATTCAAAGCTGTTGGATCGTTCGGATTTGAGGTTGGCATTGGGAATGACGGCATAGCCGTAGGTCGTATTGGCAAACGCCATGGTCGCGCTGTCAAACGGCGGCGTGCGGAAGCCTTGGGAATAAGTAGCGAAACCGGTGAACTGCTCACCCATCGGCACGCTCAGGCGCAGGCTGGGCGTAAACGCGGAATCACTGAAGCGCGTCGCCGTTCCGCTGGGGTTGGCGTTAAGATAAGCTTGGTCGGTCGAAGTGTTCAGCTTGTCTTTTTCGTAACGCAAGGCCGGGGTCAGGACGATGCCGTTGCCGAAGGTCAGGCTGTCTTGCGCGTAAACGCTAAACGTTTTGCGCTTACTATCGGGGAAAGTTTTATTCGGATAGGTGCTGCCTGCATAGATTTTGCTGACGGCGCCGGTCAGGTTGTCCACTGTCAGGCTGTCACGCGGACGGGCGGTCTCGGCGTGTTTATATTCTGCGCCGGCAACGACGGTTTGTTTGACCGCGCCATCAAATTCCCACACGCCTCGCCCGTTCAGTCCGCGTATGGTCTGATTGAAACCGTAGTCGGAATAACGGGTCGAGTTACCTAATAGACGCGCGCCCATGCGCGTCATGCTGACATCGACGGCATCGTCTTCTGTACGCAATTTTTGCTGATAGGCAGTCAGGTTCGCTTCTTTCAGACGGCCTTCACCAGTGTAGCGGTAGCCCGCTTCGATACGTTGACGGCGGATGCGGTCTCGGGCGTTGCTCTCGGATGTTGCAATGGTTACCGGCCCGCGCGATTGCGAACCCAAGCCGTTTGCCAATACAGTATCGTTGGCGTGGTAATACTGCTCGTACAAAGTTTCCAAGCGGTGGCGTTCGTTGCCGATATTGCCTTTCGCCAAGATATTGTAGGCATTGTTTTTCTGCGGGTTGGTAGCAGTACGTGCAGTCGAGTAGCTGGTATCGCTGCCCATGTTTTCGGTTTCATGACCTTGACGGCGCGTCAGCATCAGCAGACCTTCGGCGTTTTCATGGAAACCGGCGGCTGTCGCTGTTACGCCGTGACTGCGGTCGCGGCTGCGATAGCCGTGTTTCAAACTGAAATGACCGCGTTTATCCGCATCGACGAAATCGCTCGGTGAGAGCGTGACCATGTTCACCACGCCGCCGAGCGCATCGCTGCCGTAGAGCGCGGAATAAGGTCCTTTGACAATATCGACCTGCTTGAGCGTGTCGCTTTCGACCATATCGCGTCCCGAAATCGCACCGTTGGAGCCGCCGCCTGCATAAGATTCGGGAATGCGCACACCGTCCACCATCATCAGAATGCGGTTGCCGTCTATGCCCCGGATATTAATGCCCGCATGGCCACGGCGGTTGTTGTCAGACGGCACACTGACGCCGGATTCATACATCACGATATCGTCCAAATTCTGCGCCGAGGCTTGATTCAAGGTTTTGCGTCCGATAACCGACACATTCGGCGCGGCTTTATCCAAGGTTTGCGCATTACGGTCGGCAGTAACCACCACAGGCTCTATTTCGGCCTGCTCTACCGGCATCTGAGCCGCATATAAATGTCCGGAAAAAACCGCCCCTACTACACAGGCAATCGCTTTCTTTTTCATTACATAACCTTATTATTCGAATAAAAATGGTTTTCATTTATAAAACAAATAGGCGGTTTTTGCAAGTTTAGAAACCGTAAGACAGCACTAACAACCATTTCGAATCGCAAAATATAGTATGACGCAGCTAAATCAGTAATTCATGAACCAGGGGCAAAGTGCCCGACCTCGTCAGCGTAGAAAACCCATCCGCCGTCTTTGACCAAAAATCTCACATCGGCAATTGGGAAGCCGACACCTTCATCGGCAAAAATCAGAAAAGCGCATCGCCGAAAAAACATTTAGCTTATGAAACGCCAAGTATTTTATTTTTAAATCTGTTCCAACCACTGGTGCCCGAGTGTTGCATTTGAAATCCGAATCAAAAGCTATCTGAAATTTTCAAACAAGTTTTTATTTGTTCCTCTTATCCCTCATCCTTCTATTTACTTCAGACTCAAAAACATTTCCATATTATTAAAAATTAGTTAGAATTACACAAAATTATAAATAATAATCAAACTTATTTACCTAAATTCAGTCAGAGTGTAATCGCATCTATTTTCGGTCTGTCTTGTTCAGACGGCCTTACCAATCAAGCCATATGGATACATTCTATGCAACCGATCAAAATTACAACCCTCTCCGCCTGTATCGCCGCCATTGGTTTTGCACCTACCGTTTATGCTGCAGATAATTCGACAGTTATTCTCGATACCATCACTGTCAAAGGAACTCGAAATAAGGATGAAATCGGTAAAAACCGAGTTTATACCCGCGAAATCGTCAATCTTTACAAAGGCAAAAACGAAGTCGAAACCTTCAAAGGCAACACCGTATCCGACCTTTTAAGCGGTATGTCCGGCGTGTACAGCGGCGACGCGCGCAACAGCGGTGCGCTGGACCCAAATATACGCGGCGTACAGGGACAGGGACGGATTCCCGTTACCATCGACGGCACCGAGCAGGCGATTACCGTCTGGCGCGGCTACGCAGGCGCAAACAACCGCAACTACGTCGACCCCAACATCATCAGCAGCGTTTCCATCGAAAAAGGCCCCTCGTTCAGCCGCGATATGAAAAGCGGCATAGGCGGCTCCGTCGCCCTGAAAACCATTGATGCCGACGATATTGTCCCCGAAGGGCAGAAATACGGCTTTGAAGTGAAGGCGGAGGCTTCCAACAATTCCATCAAAAGGCGTGAGAATGCTTATGAACATTCAGTCGATTATCGAACCTTGCCTGTTCCCGCAGTAGCGACGGGTGGTATTTGGCGTTCGTTTTTTGACGATACCGACCGAATCGACCAGCGTTTCAACGGACGCAATAAATTTGGGGAGGATAAAGCCTACCGCATTGCCGCCGCCACCAAGCAGGACAATTTCGATGCCATGCTTGCCTATGCCTACCGCAGTAAAGGCAATTATTTTTCCGGCAAAAAAGGCGCGGAACGCTACGGTTATATCGGTCCTTGGACACAAGAAACTTTAGACGAATTGAAACGTCGTAAAGAAGAAGCCGCTGCCAAGGGTGAGAAATTTTTCGGCAGTGAAAACATGCTGGGCGCACCCGATATTTCAAAAATCGGACTTTTTTATCATCCGGGCGGGGAAGTCAGCAATACCTCGCTCGAAACCAAATCATGGGTAGGTAAAACCACCTTCCGTCTGCCGAACCGCCAAACGCTCAAATTCGGCCTGCGCCATACCGATTCCACGTTCGGCGAAATTATGCCTTCGCGCATTATCGGCCCCATCAGTTGGGATGCGTCCGTCCTCAACAAAATTGCCGAATGGCCGCAGGCATGGGTAAAACAGCGTTCCTACAATATCGACTATTCGTGGAAGCCCGAGGGCAGCCGTTGGATAGATTTCGATGCCACGCTTTGGACAACGCGCACCAAATCCAAAACCAATACCGCAGGTGGCTCACCCGGCGATACCGTTTATGAGGACAACAAATTTCAAATAGCATGGGATGAGTACGACAGATGGCAAAAAGCTACGCCTGAAGAGCGTCAAGAATTGCTGAATGCAGGTTTTGAAGTCCCAAAACCGCCCAAACCCGAAACGCCCAATACAAACGGCAGGTTCAACACTATTGAAGGCAACGCCTATTACGCCCGTAACAACCGTACAGGCTTTCAATTCTCCAACCGTATGAAATTGAGCGACAAACTGTCGTTGACTTTGATGGGCGATTTTCAAAATGAAAAACTGACATCGCGCAATGATTTTTCAGACGAGCTGGAGCGGGGAGGATACGACAAATATCGGGAAGAACTCGAAAACAGCACCATCAGGGCAAATTATGAATTGAACCAATACGGTGTACCTCGCAACGGCAAGCGGCGTGAATACAATCTGGGCTTTAATTTTCGCTACGAACCCTTCCGCTGGCTGACTTTGACGGCAGGTGGGCGATATACCAATTTCCAACTTCAGGATAAAAGCAGACGTTTGGAAAGCGGCACGAATAAGACCGGCGATCCGTTAGAAATGAACAGGGGAATAAAATATTCGATCGGCAGGGTTGCCACGCCGCAAGAATACGCGGATTACAAGGCAATTGACGATGCTTTGGCGAATGGCAGTCTTGATTATGGAGTTTTATATGAAACAGAGGAATACGCAGAACAAAGAAAAAAACATGCACAAATTAGCCTGACTTCGTTTCAAGTCAATTCGCAATATATTCCGACTTTGACAGATGATCGCGAAAAATGGGTCAATCCTAATGAAAAGGTGGATTTCTATTGGTTGAAAGACGATAAAGGCCGTCTGAATATGCAGGATCATCCCCTTACCAATGGCAGCATTCCTGATTTGCACACCAAAGTCGCCAATCCTGTATATGACCCGTCTATTCCAGACAGTCCGCAATTTGTACCTAAATACTACGCAGCCAGTGCAAGTGTTTACACAACGCCAATGACCGAAGCCGAAAGACAGAGGGCAATGAAGCAGAAGGGCAGCGGTTGGGTACCTGCATTTTCTGCCACCATCAATTTTACTGATTACAGCCGCGCCTATTTGCGCTATACCGAAACCCTGCGCTACCCCAGCATTTTTGAAGGGACTTACGGCTTTTCTACCGCCGCCGGCTCATTCAACCGCATGGGCTATGGCTGGCGGCCCGAACACGCCAAAAACTGGGAAGTGGGCTATATTCATGATTTGACGGGGCTGTTACCGAAAATGAAAAAAGCGGATTTCCGCGTCAATTACTTCCATAACAAGACCGAAAACGTTATCGATAGGGACAGCAATCTCGAATTCGAACAATTCGACAGACAAATCCGCAGTGGTGTCGAGCTGTCCACCCGCTTCGATACCGGACGCGTCTTTGGCAGCCTGAACGTATTCCGCAGCCTGAAAAACAAAATGTGCGACGAAAATTTCACTTGGACATCCGCAACAGAGGGCATGGTTGATTCAAGCTATTTTGTGAAAAACGGTAAGACTATGAATCGTCCTGTCTGCAACCACGGCGGCTTGACCGATTCGGGCTATCTGGCAAGCGCACTTCAACCACGCTGGTCGATTGATGCCGAATTGGGCAGCCGTTTCCTTGCCAACAAACTGGAAACAGGCGTGCGCCTCCATTACCACAGCCGCGTCTATGAAAACCGCAACGATGCTTGGCAGCCATTCTACGATGTGCGCAATAAATATCTGAATGACAATATGAAGCCCCAGCATAACGATATGCGTTGGCAGCCTGTCGCCGTATGGGACGCCTACCTGCGCTACAAAATCGGCAAAAACCTGACTGCCGAGCTGGTGGGCAGCAACCTGACCAACCGCTACTACCTCGACCCGATGAGCCGCTCCTATCTGCCTGCACCGGGCAGAACGGTCAGGATAGGGATTACAGGTAAGTTCTAAAATAGTTTCAGGATGCAATTATCAAAATTCTAATATTAGTAAAATGTAAATTATCATAAATGATAATAATTTCCGTTTTTATTTTATAAAAATGGGAATATACTTACTTTGCTTTTCCAAGAGGGCGAATTTGTAAGATTAATCCAGGTTCTTCTTGAGAAAGTTTGTTGATTTTGTAAATTTTTATTTTGGAGTGAATTATGGAACTCGTAAAAACCGTTGCGGTATTGAGTGTTGCGTTTGCTGCTTCTTCTGTGTTTGCACTACCTAAAGGTTTTCAAGCCAACCCGACTGGTGCGACGACCGAATCGATTCAAGTCGAAGGGGTAAAGCATATTGGTGTTACTCTTGAAAACGAAGGTGAGCATAAAGGTAAAGCTTCCATTTTTGTTAGCGATACCAAGGCTGTCTCAGGAACTCCAGAGAAAGGTATTGCCAATAACAAGCCTGTCTCTTTTGCTAAAATCGATGCGACAGCGAACAAATATTTTGTTAAAACGTTTGCTCACGGTATTTTGGGTAAAGACAAAAACGGCGTTACTGTTGCCAATCTGTATCGGATGAACGGTGCATGGCATCTGATTCCCAAAATGCCCGACCATTCCCATTTGGGCCGTCTGTCTTATTCCAAAGTCGGTAATATGGATGTTTACTTCGGCGACTGGTCTGCCGTTCCTTCCGGTGCGGCTGTCGGTACAAAAGGTACGAATTACACTGCCTTCTATAGCGGCACGGGTCGAACCACCAATCTGCCGACTACGGGTACTGCCACTTATACGGTTAAGGGTATCAACCAATATCATACGCAAAATACAGCCCTCTTAAACGGTACGTTGAAAGCTGATTTCGGTAAGCGAACGCTGAACGGAGAAATGGAACGCGCAGGTTTGAATGTCGCCATCAACAATGCCACGATTAATACGGCTCAGGCTTCCTTCTCCGGTACAGCTACGGCAAACAAAGTGGCCGGTACGACCCACGGTCATTTCTTCGGCAATCAAGGCGCAGCGATTGCGGGCGTGGCTGATTTTGGTCGAAACCATGCCTATAACACTGCCTTTGGCGGTACGAAAATCGGCAAATAATGAATCATAATGCGATAAGGCGGACGGTTTTTGTCGTTTCCCATTCCGTCCGCCTATAAAACACAAATCATCCGACACACAATGCACATCGTACAGGGCCGTTCGGAAATATCGGGCTTCGCAATGCGTTTAAGCCGGTATTTTTCGAACGGCCCGTGAGTTTGAAGGCGTGCTGTTTCGATGGGCTTGAGAAGCTCATTTTCAGACGACCCGTCATTCAAATAAAAAAATGCTCTGCCCGGTAAAGATGAAATGTCAGTTTTTCTTTGAAAAGGTCGTCTGAAAAACAAAGCCGCCCGATACACAGGAAAGAATTTTATGAAACGCCTTTTGCTCCTTCCCTTTTTTATCAGCCTGCTGCCCCACGCGTTTGCCGACGACAGGGAAGACCGCTTCATGCAGCTCAAACAGGGAACGGAACTCCGCCGCGCTCAGCAGGAAAGGAACGAAGCGGACAATACGGCGATCGAATTCGGCGCGGGAGAAGTGCAGGACGGCGAAGATTTGGCGTTGTCGCTGATGAAGGCGGTCAACGCGCAAAACGAAGAGGAAACGGCTCGGCTGTTAGACATTTACCGCCGTCAGGATGATTACGACCCCGATATAGTGCTGTTTGCCGAGGCCAATCAGGCGGTGTCCCGCGACGATTTGGAGGCCGCGCTGGCGAAATACCGCGAGCTTTACCGCAAAAATCCCGAATTTCTGCGCGGCCGCCTGGATTTGGCGCGGCTGCTGTTTATAGACAAACAAAACAAAGAATCGGCGGCATTGTTCGACGGCATCGATATTCCCGAAGTGCCCGCCGTCAATGAGAAAATCAAAGTGTTTGCCGACGCTTTGAAGAAACGCGATGCGTGGAGCGGCTCGGTTTCGTTCGGCGCGGGTTACGACACCAACTTAAACCAGTCGTCGGGCACGACGGTTGTCCGCAATCAGACAAGCTGCGGTTTCGATTCGAACGGGCAGCCGATTCTGGACGATGCCGGAATGCTGTCCTGCCGCAACGAACAGCTTGACGCCTACGCGCCCGATGCGTTGAAAAACCGGATGTGGGTATATGAAGCCAACTTAAGCAGACGCATTTCGCTCAACGGCCACCACGGCCTGCAACTGGGCGGCTACGCATGGGGCCGGCTCTATCCCGGCAACAAAGAATACGGCGAACACAATATCAACGTCAGCCCCGCTTACAGTTTTCAGAGCAAAGACCATTCCTTCAGTATCGGCCCGCAGGTGCAATACGAATGGTCGGGCGGGAAACTGCGCGACAGCAGCGCCGGCATCAGCACGGCATACAGCCGCACCTTTTCCGACCAAGCCTCGCTGGGCGTGCAGCTCGACCACAAATACGACCGCTACCGCGGTGAATTAAAACATTTCAACGGCCCGCAGACGCTTCTGTTCACCACCGCCATCTACGCCCTGCCGAAAGACTGGCTGGTATTCGGCGGCTACGACTACCTGCGCAAAAACAGCCGCGAAAAAGTGGATTCCTACCGCCGGCACGGCCTGCGCGCGGGCGTCAATAAACGTTTCGAATCCGGCATCGACGCCACCTTTCAGGCAATCTGGCGCAAAACAGCCTATCAGGATTACCATGCCTGGCTGGAAACCCGCCGCCGTGATTTCGAACGCACCTACCAGTTGGACATCAAATTCGATCGCCCTTTCCTCCGCGGCTTCGTACCCATCCTCACCGTAAAACACACTGACAACAAAAGCTCGTCCTGGCTAAATCGCTATAAACGGAATGAATTTCTAATTAAAATAGAGCATAGGTTTTGAAATTAAAGGTCAGCCAGATGATCTCTTGTAAGATTATTATCTTATATTCATAATGTGATTAACTCGCAAATTTCTTACAGTTTAACTTATCAACTTGCTAAAAAAATTTGCAAATAGGCCGTCTGAACTTAATGTTTCAGACGGCCTTTGCAGTATAAATTAGCTATCCCCTACACTTTCTTGTTTCACAAGAGTTTGATGGTACTTGGTATTCTTATATCTCTCCTACTCCACTACACAATAAATTAGGAAGTAGAGGTAAGGTAAAATTAAATAGCCAAGTTTCTCTTAAAACCTATTGATTTTATACTAAAAA
>NZ_KV830176.1:0-19048 GCF_001836705.1 Neisseria sp. HMSC061B04 | reverse complement strand
TAGCATAACTGCTAATCTACGTCAGCCCCTAAAAATTACCTCACAAACCGCACTAAAAAGGAATAATCGGTGAAACGCATTTTCTTGTTTATCGCAACCAATATCGCCGTTTTGGTTGTCATCCGTGTTGTTTTGGCCATCTTGGGCATCAACAGTACCGACCAAGTCGGCAGCCTGTTGGCTTATTCCGCAGTCGTCGGCTTCAGCGGCTCGATTGTCTCCCTGCTGATGTCGAAAACCATCGCCAAACATTCGGTCGGCGCCGTCGTCATCGACCAGCCCCAAAGCGAAGAAGAAGCTTGGCTGTTGGCAACCGTTGAAGCGCAAGCCCGCCAATGGAATCTGAAAACGCCGGAAGTCGCCATTTACAACTCGCCCGAGCCTAACGCCTTTGCAACCGGCGCGACCAAAAACAGCTCGCTCGTCGCTGTCAGCACCGGCCTGCTCGACCACATGGCCCGCGATGAAGTCGAGGCCGTTTTGGCGCATGAAATGGCACACGTCGGCAACGGCGATATGGTGACGCTGACGCTGATTCAAGGTATTGTGAATACTTTTGTCGTCTTCTTGGCACGTATCGTTTCCAGCATGGTGGCGCGAAACAATGACGGCAGCACTTCTCAAAGCACATATTTCATGGTCAGCATGGTCTTGCAGGTTGTATTCGGCTTCCTTGCCAGCATTATTGTGATGTGGTTCAGCCGCCAACGCGAATACCGCGCCGATGCGGGCGCTGCAAAACTGGTGGGCGCGCCGAAAATGATTGCCGCCCTGCAACGCTTGAAAGGCAACCCCAGCGATTTGCCGCAAACCATGACGGCAATGGGCATTGCCAGCGATGCCAAAGATTCTTGGTTCAGCACCCATCCTTCTTTGGACAACCGCATCAACCGTTTGAAAAACCGCTAATCGAAAAACATCAAGGCCGTCTGAAACATCAATTTCAGACGGCCTTTTTTTATTTCTTCATCAAAGCCCGCTTGATGATAATCATCCAGTCTTTTTTATCCAACAGCGGCCGCTGGTTAAACACATCATATTTACAACCGTCCAGCTTCTGCAAAATCAACTGGCCGCCGACAATAATCATGCGCAGCTCAAAACCGATTCGTCCTTTGAGGGTTTTGCCCAACGGCGAGCCGGCCTTCAGCATTTGAAAAGCACGTTGGCACTCATGCGCCATCAGCCGTTGAAAAGCAAAGTCGGCTTTGCCGGCCGCAATCTGCTCTTCACTAACTTTAAACTTCTGCAAATCTTCCTGAGGGATGTACACGCGACCTTTCTGCCAATCTACCGCCACGTCCTGCCAGAAATTAATCAGCTGCAAGGCAGTGCAAATGCCGTCGCTTTGCGCCATACTCACTTCATCGGTTTGCCCGTACAAATGCAGCATAATGCGCCCCACAGGATTGGCTGACAAACGGCAATAGGCAATCAATTCGCCAAAGTTTTCATAACGGGTTTTGACCACATCCTGACTGAACGCCGCCAGCAAATCATAAAACGGCTGCAACGGCAATTGAAACGGCACAATCGCTTCGTTGTACAAACGCTGCATCAAAGCCGTTTGCGGTCTCCCGCCTTTTGCAATGCGGTCTAACTCTGATTTCAGTTCGTCCAGTTGGCGCAGGCGTTCGGCTGCTTCGGCATTGCCTTCGTCGGCAATATCGTCCGCCGTCCGTGCAAAAGCGTAAACGGCGTGAACCGGCTTGCGCAAACGGTGCGGCAGCACAATGGAGCCGACTGGGAAGTTTTCGTAATGATTGACTGACATGGAAAATCCGAAAATTTAAAATAAAGTATTTTTGCTGACAGGCCGTCTGAAATTCAGACGGTCTTCCGTTTGGCCGCAAAGAAATCCTGCAATACGCTTTGGCATTCATCTGCCAATATACCGCCCATAATTGCGGTATGCTTGTTCAGACGTTTGTCAGCAAACAAATCAACCACGCTGCCTGCTGCGCCGGTTTTGGGTTCGGCCGCACCATAAATCACGCGCCCGACCCGTGCCTGTATCAAGGCAGAGGCACACATGGTGCAAGGTTCCAAGGTGATGTACACGTCGCAATCTTCCAAGCGGTAGTTTTGTAAAGCTTTGCCTGCGGCGGCAAGCGCGTTGATTTCGGCGTGGTGGCTGACATTATGGTCGCCAATGCAGGTATTATGTGCCGCAGCGATTACCTCGCCTTGATATACGATGACCGCGCCAATGGGGACTTCACCCAATGCCGCCGATTGTCTGGCCTGTTCTATCGCCAGCCGCATAAAGGCTTCCATATCGTTTTGCGAAGGGAAAACGGCAACAGGCGGATGGTTTTTTAATGCTTCGCCCAGCTCCGTCTTTCTCTCCTCGGAAATATGCCGGACATCCACACCTGAAACCAACGCATCCAGTTGCCATAAGGTGCTTTTGGTTACGGTCAAACCCGACGCTTTCAGCAATAGAAATGCGCGGACTGCGCCGATTTTTTGCAAATCTTCCAGTGTACAAATACCCAATTCTTTTAGCGCGGCCAACGTCTTAGGCGCAAGTGGTGGCGTAGTCAGCATAGATTATTCCTGAAAATGCTGACGCGCCAAAGCCAAGGCCGTCTGAACATAATCGCTGTCTGCGTAAGGATCTAACGTGTGCGCCAAAGGAATTTTCCGCAACCAGGTCAACTGGCGTTTGGCAAGCTGGCGCGTGGCAACAATGCCTTTTTCGACAAAGCTTTCATAATCTGTTTCGCCTTCGAGATAATCCCAAGCCTGGCGGTAGCCCACGCAGCGCATAGACGGCATATCGGCATGCAGTTGCGGATAATCACGGCGTAAGGCGTGCATTTCATTGAGGAAACCGTGTTCCAACATATTTAAAAAGCGTTTTTCGATTTGGTGGTGTAACAAATGACGGTCTTCGGGAATCAGGGCAACCGTACATAAATCCAATAAAGGCGCAGCCTGCTTCTGCTCTGTAAAATGTTCGCTCAAAGGCTTGCCGGTCAGAAGATAGACTTCCAAAGCGCGTTCAATGCGCTGGCTGTCATTGGCTTTCAGACGGCCTGCCGTAATCGGGTCAACTTCCTGCAAACGGCGATACAGGCCTGCCAGACCGTGTTCGTTCTTTTCCGCCTGAAGCTGTGCGCGCACTGCCGCATCCGCGCCGGGTAAATCGTTTAAACCTTCCGTCAGCGCGTGGAAATACATCATCGTGCCGCCGACAATCAGCGGATAGCGACCGCGCGCATGTATTTCGTTCACCAAGCGCACGCAGTCACCGACAAAATCCGCCGCGCTGTAACTTTCAAGCGGCGAGATAATATCAATCAAATGATGCGGTACGGCGGCAAGCTCTTCGGCAGTCGGCTTGGCCGTACCGATGTCCATGCCGCGATACACCAGCGCGGAATCCAAACTGATGATTTCTACCGGCAACGATTGGGCAATATTTAAGGCCAGCGCGGTTTTACCGCCGGCTGTCGGGCCGAGTACGGAGAAGGCTTTGGACGCGTTCATAAGAAAACGGAAAAATTAAAAATGCGATTATAGCAAACCCGGGCAGACCATATTTCAGGCCGTCTGAAACATTTGCCCTACATTATCAAAAGCGTTACACTTGCTGCGCCGTTTCAGACGGCCTTTTATATTGATTTCAAACCTGCTGCTGCCGTCATTGCGCCGGCAGTCAAGCCGTCAGCGACACTGCGCCGCTGTAAACACGAAAGAACACACTATGACCGTATCTCCCGTAGCCTTGCGCCGTCAAACCGAGCGCAAGCCGCATCCGACTGCGCGTTATTGGAAAAAATGCGATGTCGAGGCTTTATTCGGACTGCCTTTCCTCGACCTCGTTTTCCAAGCCGCCGAAATCCACCGCCAAAACTTCAATCCGCGCGAAATCCAACTTTCCACCCTGCTCTCCATCAAAACCGGCGGCTGCCCCGAAGACTGCGCCTACTGTCCGCAATCGGCACACCACAACACCAATCTGGGCAAAGAGCAGATGATGGATGTAGATGAAATCGTCGAAAAAGCCAAAATTGCCCAATCGCGCGGCGCCAGCCGTTTCTGCATGGGCGCGGCATGGCGCGGCCCCAAACCCAAAGACGTGGCTGTCGTTTCCGAAATCATCAGCGCGGTGAAAAGCTTGGGCATGGAAGTGTGCGGCACCTTCGGCATGCTCGAAGACGGCATGGCGGAAGACTTCAAAAAAGCCGGCCTGGACTACTACAACCACAACCTCGACACCGACCCCGAACGCTACAACGACATCATCCACACCCGCAAACACGAAGACCGCATGGATACTTTGGGCAAAGTCCGCAATGCCGGTTTGAAAGTCTGCTGCGGCGGCATCGTCGGCATGAACGAAACCCGCGCCGAACGTGCAGGCCTGATTGCCAGTCTTGCCAACCTCGACCCGCAGCCCGAAAGCGTGCCGATCAACCAGTTGGTCAAAGTGGAAGGCACGCCGCTGGCCGATGCCGAAGATTTGGACTGGACGGAATTTGTCCGTACCATCGCCGTCGCGCGCATTACCATGCCGCACAGTTACGTCCGCCTCTCCGCAGGCCGCAGCAATATGCCCGAATCCATGCAGGCCATGTGTTTCATGGCTGGCGCAAACTCGATTTTCTACGGCGACAAGCTGCTGACTACGGGCAATCCGGACGAAGACGGCGACCGCCTGCTGATGGAAAAATTGAATTTGTATCCGCTGCGCTTTGAATTGGAAGAAGAATACAAAGCCGCGCAGGAAACGCCTAAAATCAAAGTCGACTATTAACCGTCATGATAAAAGGCCGTCTGAAACTTTTTCAGACGGCCTTTTATCGTTATTCAACATGAAAACCTTCAATCTTCCGTATCCATTCTTCCTTTTCCGCCTCGCTCAAAAACGAAGCGCGGAATGAATTGGCGCACAAGGTTTTGATTTCTTCCGCACTCAAATCCAATGCCTCGGCAAGCGCTTCAAAATTGCGGTTCATATAGCCGCCGAAATACGCCGGATCATCAGAATTGACGGTTACCAACACGCCGCGTTGCAACATACGGCGCAAATTGTGTTTTGCCATCTCCGAAAATACTTTTAATTTCAAATTGCTCAACGGGCAAACGGTCAAGGGCATTTGCTCTGCAATCAAACGCGCCATCAACGCCTCGTCTTCTTCCGCCCGTACGCCATGATCAATACGGCGGACATGCAGCAAGTCCAAAGCCTCGTAAACATATTCCGGCGGGCCTTCTTCTCCGGCATGCGCCACTGTCAACAAACCCTCCGCCCGCACCTGTGCAAACACGCGTTCAAACTTGGACGGCGGATGCCCCAGTTCGCTCGAATCCAAGCCTACACCGATGATGTGTTCTTTATAAGGCAAAGCCTGATTTAATGTTTCAAATGCGCTTTCTTCCGACAAATGCCGCAGGAAACACATAATCAAACGCGTACTTATGCCCCATTGCTGCCCGGCTTCACGGCAGGCGCGGACAATGCCGTTAATCACGGTTTCAAACGCCACACCCCGCGCAGTATGGGTTTGCGGATCGAAAAATATTTCCGTATGTACGACATTGTCTTCGCGGCAACGCTCAAGATACGCGCGGGTCAAATCGTAAAAATCCGCCTCGTGCAGCAATACGCCGGCACCGGCATAATAAATATCCAAAAACGACTGCAAATTGTGAAAATCATAAGCCTGCCGTACCGCTTCGACATTTTCATAAGGAATCGCTATGTGGTTGCGCTTGGCGATTTCAAACATCAATTCCGGCTCGAACGTCCCTTCGATATGGACATGCAGCTCGGCTTTGGGCAAGGCTTGGATAAGTTGTTTGATATTCATATTTTCTCTGTTTTTCGGTTTATATTTAATATTGAAGGCCGTCTGAAACTTTCAGACGGCCTTTGACCATTTATCTGTTAAAAACCATTTTCCATCATGATTTCGCCGGGGATGCGGTTGCGGTGCATGGCATAGCCCAAATCCATCAGGGCTTGGAAAGTGTCTTTGACCATTGCCGGATTGCCGCAGACCATAAAGCGCGTATCGGCCTTGGTAAACTTAAAGCCGATTTTTGCCTCCAAACCGCCATTCTTCAGCAATTCGGGAATCCGCTTGCTGCTCAATGCGCCTTCCGTTTCCTCACGCGTGGTAACCGGAACAAAAGTAAATTTATGGAAATATTCTTCAATCAGCGGATGCTCTTTCAAATCGGCAAGGCGTTGGTTGAAAATCAACTCGTCGGCGTAAGAGACGGAATGTGCCAAAACCAAACGGTCGAAACGCTGCCAAATTTCAGGCTGCTCGATAATGGAGAGGAAAGGCGCAATGCCGGAACCCGTGCAAAGCATAACCAAATCCTTGCCGTCGGGGAAACGCTCGGGCAAGAGGAAACCGGTAGCCGTTTTATCCAGCAAAATGGTATCGTCCTCTTTCATTGCAGCAAAACGCGCCGACATCGGGCCGCCTTCGATTAACACCGCGAAATACTCAAGCGTATCGGCGTATTCGGCAGACACAACAGAATACGCACGCCAAATAAAGCCCTCGCCGTCACGGAAACCAAGACGCGAAAACTGCCCTGCCGAAAAACGGTAGGACTCGGGACGGCTGATGGCAAAAGTCATCAACTTAGGCGTATGGTGTTTGATCCACAAGACTTTTTCTTCTGTAAACTTGGCTTCTGGAGAAGCTGCCATAATAGGTTTCCTTGATATTCGGTATCAGTTTCAAATAGGGCTTATTATAAAGATTCAAAAGGCCGTCTGAAATATTTATTTTCAGACGGCCTTTACAATTATTCACGGCGCAAACGGATACTGATGCCTTTTTGTTCCAAAATCAAATCGTTACCGTCAAAACGATAGTTCCAAATACCTTGCCGACGTAAAAACGCATTTTCCAGCTTCATGTCTTCACACAGCATCATGCTTACCGCAATATGGCCAAAATCAATTTTGTCCGAACCAATAGTATTGGCTTGAAACATCATTCCGTTACACCCCATCTTGCCATACGCCTTAGGCATCTCGCTCAAATCCAGATAGGCATCAGTACCGGCCAAATCTTTTTCAGTAAATTTATTAAAAGCAACAACACGCCATTTGGCGGCTAAAGTAGGTTGCACAGTTTGTTGAGTTTGCACCTGCGCTTTAGAGGTTTGTTCAGGCTGAGATGCTGAAGGAGATGTACAAGCTGCCAAAACCACCATACTCATCAATGCACCGAATAATGTTTTCATATCCATTCCTAATTTATTGCTAAAGGCCGTCTGAAAAACTATCCAACTTCAGACGGCCTTTAAGCCTTATTTACAAAGTTGTATCCAATGCTTTGGAAATATCGTTCCAAATATCGTCCACATCTTCGATTCCAACCGAGAAACGCAGCAGGCCGACTTTGATGCCCATTTCCATTTTCACATCATGCGGCACGCCGCTGTGGGATTGGGAATAGCAATGGTTGACCAGACTTTCCACGCCGCCGAGGCTGGAAGCCATTTTGACCAGTTTCATGTTTTTAATCACGCTATCGGCCGCTTCACGCGTGTCGTTTTTGAGATAAACCGTAACCACGCCGCCGATGCCTTTGGGCATTTGTGTTTTAGCGAGTTCATAATGTTCGTGCGACGGCAGGCCGGGATAGAACACTTTTTCAATGGCAGGATGGGCTTCCAAACGGCGTGCGATTTCGAGTGCGTTTTGGCAATGGGCGTTCATGCGCAGAGCCAGCGTTTTAATACCGCGCAACACCAGCCAGCAGTCCATCGGGCCTGCAATCGCACCGGTATGCACCATCATGTCGTGCAAAGGCTGAGCCAGCTCTTTGGTTTTGGCAACGACTATGCCCATCAATACGTCGGAATGGCCGCACAAATATTTAGTAGCGGAATGGAACACAAAATCGCAACCCATATCCAACGGCTGTTGCAGATACGGCGTGGCAAAGGTGTTGTCGATGCCGACCAGCGCACCGGCTGCTTTGGCTTTTGCGGCAAGCGCTTTGATGTCTACCAAGCGCAAAAGCGGATTGGACGGCGTTTCCAGCCAAACCAGTTTGACATTGTGTGCTTTGAGCAGCTCATCCAAATTATCCGGATTGCCCAAATCGGCAAAAACAACGTTCACACCCCATTTTTGATAAACATCGACCAATAAATCATAAGCGCCGCCGTAAATATCTGCGACGGCGACAATGGTATCGCCCGGGCGCAGGAAAGTACGCCACACGGCATCAATCCCCGCCATGCCGCTGGAAAACGCAAAGCCGGCCGCACCGTGCTCCAAATCGGCAACGGTATCTTCCAATACCTGACGGGTCGGGTTGCTCAGGCGCGAGTAGCGGTAAGGCACATTTTCGCCAATCTCGTGCAACGCAAACATACTGTTTTGATAAATCGGCGGCATTAGCGCACGGTTGTGTTCGTCGCAATCGTAGCTGGAATGGATGGCTTTCGTGGCGAATTTCATTGGGTCTCTGCCTATATAGATGTGAATAATCGAAGATTTTATCACTATCTGAAAAATAGAAACAATCAATGCAGGCGGATAAAGCAAGTGATATAATCTCGCATTTGCAAATCGGCCGACACGAGCCGATTCCCTCCACACGCATCTCAACAATCCTATCATGAAGGACATACCACGCATGAACGCCATTGCAGACGTGCAATCCAGCCGCGATTTACGCAACCTGCCGATTAATCAGGTCGGCATCAAAGACCTGCGCTTTCCAATCTCCCTCAAAAGCAAAGAAGGCGAACAATCCACCGTCGCCCGCCTGACCATGACGGTTTTCCTGCCTGCCGACCAAAAAGGCACGCATATGTCGCGCTTTGTCGCCCTGATGGAAAAACAAACCGATGCTTTGGATTTCGATACGCTGCACAAGCTGACCGCCGATATGGTTGCCCTGTTGGATTCGCATTCCGGCAAAATCAGCGTTTCCTTCCCGTTTTTCCGCAAGAAAAGTGCGCCCGTCTCCGGCATCCAATCGCTGCTCGACTATGATGTTACCCTGACCGGCGAAATCAAAAACGGTACATACAGCCACAGCCTGAAAGTAATGGTTCCGGTTACTTCATTGTGTCCGTGTTCCAAAGAAATTTCCCAATACGGCGCGCACAACCAACGTTCGCATGTGACGGTCAGTCTGATTGCGAATGCGGATGTAGGCATTGAAGAAATCATCGATTACGTCGAAGCGCAAGCAAGCTGCCAGCTCTACGGCTTGCTCAAACGCCCTGACGAGAAGTATGTAACGGAAAAAGCGTACGAAAATCCGAAGTTTGTCGAAGACATGGTTCGCGATGTGGCTACTGCGCTGATTGCCGACAAACGCATCGAGTCGTTTGTTGTCGAAAGCGAAAACTTCGAATCGATACACAACCATTCCGCTTACGCTTATATCGCTTATCCTTAAAGCCAAGCCGAATAGCAACAAAGGCTGTCTGAACATTTCAGACGGCCTTTGGCATAAATTGAACGATACCATGAGACTATCGGTCATATATGGGCAACCCTATTTCGATATAATTCAAAAGCATTAGATTTCTCTCGCAATATTTAACATAAATTAAGCCGATTGTTTTCCCCATCATTTATAATGACGGTTTCTCAACGGCATATCCGTGGATATTATGAAAAAATTCCTTTATTTCCTCATTGCATTTTTAGGCTTGAGCAGCTTCGCATTCGCAGTAGATGCCAATGATTTGCTGCCTCCAGAGCAAGCCTTTGTACCTCAAGTCAATGTAACCGATCAAGGCATCAGCGTGCAGTTCAAAATCGCTGACGGCTACTATATGTACCAGTCCAAAATCGTTGCAGCGACCAATCCTGACAAAATCCTAGGCGAACCCAAATTCAGTAAAGGTGAAGAAAAAGAAGACGAATTCTTCGGCAAACAAACGGTTTACCACCATACCGCACAGGTTGACCTACCTTACAAACAAGCCGCGCCGCAATACAAACTGACACTGACTTATCAAGGCTGTGCCGAAGTAGGTGTGTGTTATCCGCCTGTGGACACTGAGTTTGACGTAAAAGGCAACGGGGTTTACCAGCCGCAAAGCGATGAGCCGGTTTCTGCCAAAGACCGCTTTTTACAACCGTCCGCCTCTTCAGACGGCCCAATGCCTGCCCAGCCTAGTGCAAACAATCCCGACAGCAGCCGCTTCAAGCTCTCTTGGGATACTTTAAACGCCAACCTGTTGGCGTTTTTTGTCGCAGGTTTGGGCTTAAGCTTTACCGCCTGCATGTATCCGCTCCTGCCGATTGTTTCCAGTATTGTCGTGGGCGACAAAAAAGCCGGCAAAGGCCGCGCGTTTACCTTGTCTATGGTTTATGTACAAGGTTTGGCATTGACCTACACCTTGGTCGGCGTGATTGCCGGTTTGACCGGCGCGCTGTTGACCGTATGGCTGCAACAACCTTGGGTCGTACTGGCCGCCGCAGGACTGATGGTGATATTGGCATTGTCGATGTTCGGCTTCTTCAATATCCAGCTGCCCAACTCTGTCCAATCCTATTTCCAAAATCAAAGCAGCAAACTCTCCGGCGGTAAAATCGTTTCCGTCTTTATCATGGGTATTTTGTCTGCACTGATTGTCGGCCCGTGCGTTGCGCCTCCGCTGGCATTTGCTTTGGGCTATATCGGCCAAACCGGCGATGCCGTGTTGGGCGGCCTCGCGCTTTATGTCTTAGCACTCGGCACCGGCGTACCGCTCATCATCATCGGCACATTCGGCGGTCATATCCTGCCTAAAGCAGGCGACTGGATGAACGGCATCAAATACGCATTCGGCTTCATCTTGCTGGCCGTTGCCGTATACCTTGCCACACCGCATCTGCCTTATTTCGCAGTAGTCGGCCTCTACACCTTGCTGATGATTGTTCCCGCCCTGATGCTTTTGGCGAAATCCGGCAAACAGAAAGGCCGTCTGAAAACGGTTGCCGCCGTATTGGGCTTTTTACTGCTGATTGGCGGCTCATGGTTTGGCTGGCAAAGCTTCAATAAACAAACCACCGCCCTCCACCACTTCTTAACGCTGGTTCCGCCATCCGAAGCCGGCCAAGAAACCGACCACGGTAAGATGTTTACCGATGTCGGAGAACTCAAAGCCGCTATGGATGCCGCCTTGAAAGCCGATCCTAGCAAACCCGTGCTGATTGATTTCTACGCCGACTGGTGCGTATCCTGCAAAGAAATGGCCGCCTACACGCTCAACCAACCGCAGGTACACGAAGCAGTCGATATGCAACGCTTCTTCCAAATCGACGTAACCGCCAACACTCCCGACCATCAAGCCTTACTGAAAGAATACGGCCTCTTCGGCCCTCCGGGCGTGTTTGTTGTCCGCGCCGACGGCAGTCATAGCGAAGCTTTATTAGGCTTTGTCAAACCCGATGCCTTCATTGAATGGTATCGCAAAAACGAGAAATAGCCGTCTATAAAAAGGCCGTCTGAAAACAGATTTTCAGACGGCCTTTTCTTATGTTTAAAAATTAAAATTCATCTTGAGCCCAACGCGTAGAACGCAAAATGCTGGAATCCACATCTTGAATATTGCGATGACCGGTAAATGCCATGGAAATATCCATTTCTTTATACAGGATTTCCAGCGCACGGGTTACACCTTCTTCACCATACGCCCCCAAACCATACAGGAACGCCCGGCCAATCATCGTACCTTTCGCACCCAAAGCCCAAGCCTTCAAAATATCCTGACCGCTGCGGATACCGCTGTCCATCCAAACCTCGATGTCGCTACCTACCGCGCTGACCACATCAGGCAAAGCCTTAATGGCAGACACAGTATCGTCAAGCTGACGGCCGCCATGATTGGAAACGACCAATGCGTCCGCGCCGCTTTTCGCTGCCTTTTCCGCGTCTTCAGGCTCCATAATGCCTTTGATAATCAGCTTGCCGCCCCACAAATCCTTAATGCGCGCCACATCGTCCCAGCTCAGGCGCGGGTCGAATTGTTCGGAAGTCCATGAAGACAGCGAAGACAAATCGCCCACGTTTTTCGCATGACCGACAATATTGCGGAAAGTGCGACGTTCCGTGTTCAGCATTTTCATGCACCATTCGGGCTTAGTCGCCAAATTGATTAAATTGGCAATGGTCGGCTTCGGCGGTGCAGACAGGCCATTTTTGATGTCTTTGTGGCGCTGACCCAAAACCTGCAAATCGGCAGTCAATACCAAAGCCGAACATTTGGCATCTTTTGCACGCTTAATCAGGTTTTCCATAAACTCGCGGTCGCGCATCACATAAAGCTGAAACCAAAACGGCGAGCTGGTGTTTTCAGCCACATCTTCAATCGAACAAATAGACATGGTCGACAGCGTAAACGGAATACCAAATTTTTCCGCCGCCCGCGCCGCCAAGATTTCCCCATCAGCGTGCGCCATACCCGTAAAACCGGTCGGCGCAATCGCCACCGGCATTTTCACATCCTGCCCAATCATTTTGGTTTCGAGACTGCGTCCCTCCATATTAACCAATACCTTTTGGCGGAAACGGATATCTTTGAAATCCGAAGTATTTTCACGATAAGTAGTTTCTGTCCAAGAGCCTGAGTCAATATAGTCATAAAACATACGCGGCATTTTACGTTTGGCAACAAGGCGCAAGTCTTCGATACAGGTTATTTTGCTTAAATCACATTTCATTGTCGATTGCCTCTGTTAAGGTAAAGATGGATGGTCAAGGCCGTCTGAACATTTCAAACACCTCATTATTTTACTCCATCAAAACAACTAAATTTTAAGAATAATTTTGATAATCTATATCAGTATCAATATTAAATCAAAACATTTTAACCCTGGTATTTGTAGGGTTGATAGCCTTTTTTCAGACGGCCTTAAATCCAAATTACAGAAAAATAAAGAAAATATTTTCCGATTTAAAAATCAGCCAATGCCACCATTTAAACAAACAATCAAACCGAACCGCCACATACTTGACTGAAACACTCAGATATTAGACAATTCCCCCACTAATAAAAACGCCACACACAGGCAACCACACCATGAGACTGACTACCAAAGGGCGATTTGCAGTAACCGCCATGATAGATTTGGCGATGAACGCGCAAACCGGCGCTGTCAAACTCAGTGCCATCAGCGAACGACAAAGCATATCGCTCTCCTACCTCGAACAATTATTCAGCAAGTTGCGCCGTGCCGGATTGGTTGAAAGCCTACGCGGCCCAGGCGGAGGCTATATCCTTGCCGCACCCGCCGAGCAAATCAATATTGCACAAATCATCTCCGCAGCCGAAGACCGACTGGATGCCACACAATGCGGCAGCAAAGCAAACTGCCACCACGGCGCCCCCTGTCTGACCCATGACCTTTGGGAAAACTTAAACAAAACCATCAATGATTACCTCAGCGGCGTTACGCTGCAAAGCATCATTGAACAAAAAAACTGCAGCGACAGCAGTCATGTCGTTACCTTTACACACATTCATTAAACCGACCTACGGCAAAGACCGCAGGCAGATGACCCAACGAAAGAGCAAACCATGACCGTCAAAACCCCTGTATACCTCGACTACGCCGCCACAACCCCCGTTGACAAACGCGTTGCCGAAAAAATGATTCCCTACCTGACCGAAACCTTCGGCAACCCCGCTTCCAACAGCCACGCATTCGGCTGGGAAGCAGAAGAGGCCGTCGAAAAAGCTCGCGCCGACATCGCCGCCCTGATTAACGCCGACCCCAAAGAAATCATCTTCACCAGCGGCGCGACCGAGTCCGACAACCTTGCCATCAAAGGCGCGGCAAACTTCTACAAAACCAAAGGCAAACACCTCATCACCGTCAAAACCGAGCACAAAGCCGTGCTTGACACCATGCGCGAACTCGAACGCCAAGGCTTTGAAGTAACTTATCTGGACGTACAAGAAAACGGCTTGGTTGATTTAGACGTACTGAAAGCCGCCATCCGCGAAGACACCATCCTGATTTCCGTGATGTGGGTGAATAACGAAATCGGCGTAGTACAAGACATTCCCGCCATCGGCGAAATCTGCCGCGAACGCAAAATCATTTTCCACGTCGATGCCGCCCAAGCCTGCGGCAAAGTGCCTGTCGACGTTGAAGCCGCCAAAGTTGATTTGCTGTCCATGTCCGGCCACAAAGTATACGGCCCTAAAGGCATCGGCGCCCTGTACGTCCGCCGCAAACCACGCGTGCGTCTCGAAGCCCAAATGCACGGTGGCGGCCACGAACGCGGCTTCCGCAGCGGCACCCTGCCGACCCATCAAATCGTCGGCATGGGCGAAGCCTTCCGCATCGCCAAAGAAGAACTCGAGCAAGACATGGCGCACTACCGCAAACTGCGCGACATCTTCCTCAAAGGCATCGAAGGCATCGAAGAAGTCTATATCAACGGCGACCTTGAACACCGCGCTCCAAACAACCTGAACGTCAGCTTCAACTTCGTCGAAGGCGAAAGCTTGATCATGGCAGTGAAAGAACTCGCCGTGTCCAGCGGCTCCGCCTGCACCTCCGCCAGCCTTGAGCCAAGCTACGTTTTACGCGCACTCGGCCGCAACGACGAATTGGCACACTCATCCCTGCGCATCACCTT
Source organism: Neisseria sp. HMSC061B04 (assembly GCF_001836705.1). NCBI lineage: Bacteria > Pseudomonadati > Pseudomonadota > Betaproteobacteria > Neisseriales > Neisseriaceae > Neisseria > Neisseria sp. HMSC061B04. The sequence goes on along the minus strand of NZ_KV830176.1, from coordinate 4,463 downwards.
CGGCCGCATGACCACCGAAGAAGAAGTGCAGTTTGCAGCAGAACTGATCAAATCCAAAATCGGCAAACTGCGCGAACTGTCTCCGCTGTGGGAAATGTTTAAAGAAGGTATCGATTTGAACTCGATTGAATGGGCGGCGCATTAATCTTCATTTATAAAAGGCCGTCTGAAAATCAATAAAACTTTTCAGACGACCTATATATAAATTTCCTTTAATATCCTAGCCTTAAAGACATAAAAATGGACGAACAAGAACTTGACCTCGACAATCTCGACAACCTGCTTGAAGATTTTGACGGCGTTATCGTAGAAGGTGGCGTCGATTCAGAAAATGACGACGGCTGCGAAGGCGGCGCGTGCAAAATCTAACTTAGGCCGTCTGAATATCAGTAAACAAACCATTTACACCATTAAAAACATTAAGGAAACCACATCATGGCATACAGCGATAAAGTAATCGATCACTACGAAAATCCCCGCAACGTCGGTACTTTCGACAAAAATGACGAGTCTGTCGGCACCGGCATGGTCGGCGCGCCGGCCTGCGGCGACGTGATGCGCCTGCAAATCAAAGTGAACGACGAAGGCATCATCGAAGATGCGAAATTCAAAACCTACGGCTGCGGTTCGGCTATCGCTTCGTCCAGCCTGATTACCGAGTGGGTCAAAGGTAAAAGTCTGGATGACGCGCTGGCAATCAAAAACAGCGAAATCGCCGAAGAACTGGAACTGCCGCCGGTAAAAATCCACTGCTCTATCTTGGCTGAAGATGCAGTGAAAGCGGCTGTTGCCGACTACCGCAAACGTCAGGAAAATAAATAACCAGATTCAGCATACCTTGGTCGGCAGGTTCTCCCAAGATTCCGGCGAGTCTTTGAGAAAAGCAAATCTGACGGTTTATTCCCCTCTTCTTTCGTGAACCAAAACCAAGTATGCAGAAACTTCATCGCTTTGAAGTTACCGCCTAATTTGGGACTGCCTGCCAATCTATCCCCTCTCCCCGTGGGAGAGGGTTAGGGGGCGATAAGCCGCAGGTTTATATTTAATCGTTATACCTGCAAAATCAAAGAAGACGATATGCCTTTTACTGATGAAGAAGCCCAATCCCTGCTTGCCGTCAAAGGCATAGGCAAAACCGTATTGCAGCGTTTGCAGCAAATGGGGTTGGATGATATTACCAAGCTGGCGGTGGCGGATTTGGACGATATTTTGGAACAGGGCGCACAATTGACCGGCTCAACCTGTTGGAAAAACAGTCCGCAGGCTAAAGCTGCCATTGCCGCCGCAATAGAGTGGGCAAAACAGCGTTTTCAGACGGCCTGAAACTCAAGAGGCCGTCTGAAATAAAAACTGGCAAACAGAAAATAATTGCGAAATGAGGAAAAAAGTATGATTACCATCACAGAAAACGCAGCCAAATACATCAATAACTACCTGACTAAACGCGGCAAAGGCTTGGGCGTGCGCTTGGGTGTGAAAACCAGCGGCTGCTCAGGCATGGCATACAACCTTGAATTTGTCGATGAAGCGAACGAGGACGACCTGATTTTTGAAGAACACGGCGCGCGCATTTATATCGACCCAAAAAGCTTGGTTTATCTGGACGGCACGCAAGTCGATTACACCAAAGAAGGTTTGCAGGAAGGTTTCAAATTTGAAAACCCCAATGTCAAAGACTCTTGCGGCTGCGGAGAGAGCTTCCACGTTTAAGACATAAAAATGGCGGGACAGTATCAAAACCGTCCCGCCATTTTTTCGCTTCCTGCCTGTTGTAGCTGCCTTTGCCTTTTCTTTTCCGTTCCACCTTGTGTCGGAACAAATCGGATTTCACTAAGGCTTTTAAAGCATTGTCGCGTATTTTGCCTTTATTGTGTTGTACTTTACTGCTCATATTCAGTCCTTTTGGTTAAGAATCAGCGAATTATAAGGCAAAATCAGGCTTCTGCCGAAAATTTCATATTAATTATCCCGCCATGTCTCAATATTTCACACTCTTCCAGCTTGAACCCGCTTTCAATATCGACGCCGAAAACTTGGATCAAACCTACCGCGCCTTGGCTGCCCGATTCCATCCTGACAAATTCGCTTCAGCCTCCGCCTTCGAGCAAAAACAGGCTGTGATGATGTCGTCCACCATCAACGAAGCCTACCGTACCTTAAAAAATCCTATCGACCGCGCTGCGTACCTGTTGAAAATGCAAGGTATCGATGCTGACGCACCTGAACATACTTCTTTCCCTCCGGAATTCCTCATGCAGCAAATGGAATGGCGAGAAACATTGATGGATGCTCAGATGGAACAAAATCATGATGCCATCCGAGCATTGGATCAAGAAATCCAAAATGCACAAAACAACCTATATCAAGATTTGCAACAAGCATTTGAACAGCAGGATTATGAATCGGCTGCACAATGGGTACGGCATGGACGCTTTCTTAGTAAGCTTCGCAAAGAAATTGCTTCAATCTTATAAAACGTATCGCTTACGCTATACCCAAGTCTTATAAGCAAATGACTTTATAAGATACTTTGGATTTATCTCCATTATTTGAATTTATAGCCGCTTACATCAAACAAAAACCGTATCAGATTTGTCTGATACGGTTTTCTTATATTTAATATGCGCTATGATTAGCGTTTTTTACCGGTAACAGTAGCAACAGCCAAGTTTTCGTTACGTTTCAGAGAAACGCTTTCAACACCCTCCGGCAGTTTGATGTCTGACAAGTGCAGAATGTCGCCGGCAACTACTGATGTACAATCCAACTCCAAGAAAGCAGGAATGTTTACAGGCAAAGCAATTACTTCAACGGAAGTGTTCAACAGAGATACGCGGCCACCTTGCAGTTTAACAGCTTGAGAGTTTTCAGCGTTAACAATGTGCAGAGGAACGCGGATGCGTACAGGTTGATCAGCTTTCACAGCTTGGAAGTCGATGTGTTGAACTTCGCGACGGAATGGGTGCATTTGGAAGTCACGCACGATAACGTCTTTGGTTTCACCGTTCAGAGACAGTTTAATCAAAGCGGTATGGAAAGATTCTTTTTCCAATGCGTAGAATACAGTTTTGTGGTCTACAGCGATAGCAACAGGCTCTTGACCTTCACCGTACAGAATGCCAGGGATTTGGCCTTCGCGACGCAGGCGGCGGCTCGCACCAGTGCCTTGGGCTTCGCGTACAGAGGCTTGAATTTCGTAAGTCATGTTTAATACTCCAATTTAGATAAAATCGTCGTCATCGGCCGCGACCAGCTTAAGACGACATGGGGTTATGGCAGCAACATGCTGCCTGTCATCACTTCTTCATTAAAAAGATATGAGACGGATTCTTCATTGCTGATACGGCGTACCGTTTCAGCCAGCAAACCGGCAATAGTTACTTGACGGATGCGTTCACATTTTTTAGCTGCTTCAGACAACGGAATCGTATCTGTCACAACTACTTGGTCAATTTCGGAAGAAGCAATTCGATTCACTGCTTCACCGGAGAATACTGCATGGCTGGCGTATGCCAGTACACGATCTGCACCGCGCTCTTTCAGGGCAACGGCTGCTTTACACAAAGTATTTGCCGTATCGATCATATCATCTACGATCAAGCAAGTACGGCCTTGAATGTCGCCAATGATGTTCATCACTTCAGCCACGTTGGCTTTAGGACGGCGTTTATCGATAATGGCCAAATCAGCATTTAAAGATTTAGCAACAGCGCGCGCACGTACAACACCACCGATATCAGGGCTAACGACGGTCAAATTATCAATGCGTTGCTGTTTAATATCGTTCAATAAAATCGGGGTAGCGTAAATATTATCTACCGGAATATCAAAGAAACCTTGAATTTGGTCGGCATGCAAGTCAACAGTCAGCACACGGTCAATACCGGCAGAGTACAACATGTTTGCCACTAATTTGGCGGAAATCGGTACACGGGCAGAGCGTGGACGGCGATCTTGGCGTGCATAGCCAAAGTAAGGAATCGCAGCGGTAATACGACCGGCAGAAGCACGTTTGAGTGCATCGGCCATAGTCAAAACTTCCATCAGGTTATCATTGGTAGGCGCACAAGTAGGTTGCAAAATAAACACATCGCGACCACGCACATTTTCCAACAATTCAATGGCCACTTCGCCATCAGAGAATTTGGAAACGGTGGCTTCACCGAGTGAAATATCCAAATGTTTGACAACACGTTGCGCCAATTCCGGATTTGCATTACCGGTAAACACCATTAAACTGTCATAAGCAGCCATATCTTCACCTGATTCTAGATTTGATTTACGCTCAGAAAACATTACGCTTCTCTTTGCCCTATGTCTAAGACACTAATTACGCGATTATACGCGTAAAGACGGGTAAAAAAAAGTTTTTCAGCGTTATTTTTCCCTTAGCGTAAAAAAGCGTGTAAGAAAACTTACACGCTTTTATTTGGCTGGGGAGGAAGGATTCGAACCTTCGCATG
>NZ_KV830175.1:0-96810 GCF_001836705.1 Neisseria sp. HMSC061B04 | reverse complement strand
TGGAATTTAGGGCTAATCTACGTCAGCCCCATTAAAATTTATATTCTAACTGACCGCGAATAACGTTCACGTCCTGCTTATCCGTGCCAACGGTAGGCGTAACCTGTTTGCCGGCCAAATAGAAGCCTTTGAGTTTCCAGTTTTTCCAAGGAATATAGGTTGCACCGATTTGCACGCCTTGGACGTTTTTGCTGTAATCCTCAACAGAAGAGACACCGGACAACGAACCGACACGGCGGTAGTTCAAGAATACGTCGTAAGAATTACGGACATTCCAATCGGCTGATTTATAGCGCACTTCAGTGAACACGCCATCATTTTTGATTTTTTGTCCGGCATCATTATAAGCTTTGATATTGGACTTGCTAACCGCGGCCATCCAACGCCAATCGTCATTAAATTTAATGTCCGTACCAATTTCTCCGAAAACCGCATTTTTCTTCGCGCCGCGTACATCGATGTCTTTCATGTAGCTGACGGTTGCGCCGACGTTGATATTCTCATTCACAGGCAACACGCTTTGAACCGCGGCAAAATGTCTGCGGCGGCCGCCGATGCCCCATGTGTTGTCGTTCAGATTGCCTGTACGGCGGCCTGCATAGATTTTGGTCGGCAGGGTTTTATTGTCAAAGAAGATTTCACCGCCGGTAACTTCGGTATCCCACACGCGGCCGTATGAAGAGAACGCGCCAAATTTACCAACACGCGCTTTGATGTTGTTGTACACAGTCCCTTCGGCATACAGTTTATTGACCGGCACATCATGATCGCCGTTGAATTTACCGGTTTCCAAATCGATATTCGGCTCGATTTGCGCTACCAATTTCCAATCTTTGTACAGTTTTGCGCGTAACCAAAATTCCGCGTTGAAGTTGGCATTGGTGTCTTCAGGCGTCGGATTAACGCTGCTGTTGTTGGCATTGATGTCTTTGGTATCCGCACGTACGCGCAAACCACCGTTCACAGTTAACAAATCATTGAAAATGCTGATTTTATCGTCATCTTTGCGAATGATGCTGCCGGAATTGACATAATCGTTGGTGGTGGCCAAAGCCGCCGCATCACGCCCGCCATCAGCATTCTCTGCCAATGAATAAGATGATGAAGCCAATAAAATACAGGTTGCAATCAGTTTGGTTTGAAATTTCATGCCGACTCTCCAAAAGAAGGTATTGAAAGTGAAGTATTCGATAAAGCGTACAAAATCGTGGATTTTGTAAAAATTATTCATTTTGTTTACTAATTATTTTTATCGTATGTAAATTAGTGTAATCAGTCAAGCAGATTTAAACGCTTTATCCGCTTTCAGACGGCCTCTTGATTCAGGTCAAACAGAAGCCTGCATATCAGGCTGTTCAAACTGCCATTTCAAGGCATCGGCTAATGCCGTCCTGCGTTTTTGGTGGCATCCCACAGCCTTAACCAATTCCTCTGCATTTCCCCAAAACACAAAACATTCACGCGCGCGGGTAATGGCTGTGTAAAGCAAAGCCTTATCCAAACCGCGGGCTTCCTCTTCGCTTTCCGTCGTTGCAGGCACTGACGGAGGCAATAGCCATACTTCCCGATATTCCGAACCTTGGCTCTTGTGCACCGTCATGGCAAAAGCCGATTCAAAATCGGGCAAACGGCTGATGGCAATTTTTTTGAATCCATCTTTCTCAGGAAAATAGGCAGACAAACCATTCAACGATTCTTCATCTTTCATAATCAGCCCGATGTCGCCGTTAAACAATTCCAGCATGTAATCATTGTGGGTAATCATGATGATTTGTCCGGCAAACCAAGGCGTTTCGCCCGAAACCTTGCCTTGCCGTTGCAAATATTCTTGATAAGCCTGATTCAAATCATCCGCATCCTGCCGCCAAGCCGCCAATACCACCACATCGGCCGCATGACCGTAGGCGAGTGCAACATTATTCTCTGCCACAGCCTGCCAATAATCCTGTTGCTTTTGATACAGCAAGGCGACCTGCTCTTTCAGACGGCCTGATTTCATTTCCAACTCTTTGGGGAACTTGTCAAACTGTTCGACCGCAGTTTGCTTTTCCCCGGATACCACCGCCCTTGCCAAACAACCAATACCGCTGTCTGCGCCAAAACGGTGGCTGAACGTCAATTTAGCATTGTTTTGCGATAAAGCATGAGGCCGCTCTTTAATCTCAAAGCCATGATTGGGCAGGTACACTTCCAGCTTTTCAGCAGTTTCTTTATCCAAAGCCGTCGGACGCGACAACGCCGCCAATACGGCACCCAAGCCAACCGACGGCAACTGGTTTTCATCGCCAAGCAATACCAGACGACAGCCAGTAGGCACAGCACGCAACAAATCCAACACCAGCGGCAAATCCAACATCGAAGCCTCATCCACCACCAAAACATCCAAAGCAAGCGGATATTCACGATTGAACGCAGGGCGCATTTGCGGCGGCCGCAGTTTCAACAATCGATGGACGGTCTGCCCTTCCAAATTTTCCAAATGCGCTTTAATGCTCGGAGACAAATCAAAACCGTCTAAAGCACGCTGCAAAGCCCGTGCCATATGCGCAGCCGCTTTGCCCGTCGGCGCCGCCAAAGCGATACGTGGCAGCTTCGTACTGTTATTGCAAATCAGACCCAAAAGCTTTGCTACGGTCGTCGTCTTCCCCGTACCCGGCCCGCCGGTAATCAGCATAAAGTTTTGCAGCAAGGCCAAAGCCGCAGCATCCCGTTGCTCTTTACTGTCTTTAGTATCAAACCAGTCGTTCAGGCTTTTTGAAGCCGCCATGAAATTCACTTCTTCCGCTTCGGCACTGGCCAGCCGTTTGATTTCGACAGCCAAATCATGCTCCAACTGCCACATCCGCCCTAAAAACAATTTCCGGCCTTGCAGGATAAGCGGTTTATCCGCATTGCCGACTAAATTCGGCAAGTTGCTTAAGGCATCGACATCCGCTTTATCCAAATAAATAAACGAATGCCCGTTTTGCAAGGCTGCAAACAGTCGAACCACATAAGGCTCAATAATGGATGCGCCCTGTACTTCGTGGCGGCGGAAAAACGCTATGGCCGCATCTGCGGCAGAGGAAAGGATAGAGTCGGTCGGGTTCATGGCTCAGGATTGATGGATACGGAAAAAGAAAGGCCGTCTGAAAAACAGCGTTTCCATAAATGAAAACCTATTTTTCAGACGGCCTCTATTATACCGTTCAAAGCATAAAATATTTGCCTGAAATAATAACCTTATTGCAGCACTTGCAGGCTACCGTCTTTCATGGTCATTACCCGATCGAAACGCTCAGCAAGCTCGTCATCATGGGTCACCACAATCAGGCTGGTGTTCAATTCGCGTTTCAAATCCAGCATCATGTCCAGCACATTTTGCGCATTTTTACGGTCAAGGTTCCCCGTCGGTTCATCTGCCAACAGGCATTTCGGCTCATTAACCAAAGCACGTGCAATCGCCGCACGCTGACGCTCACCGCCGGAAAGTTCGCTCGGACGGTGCAGCATACGCTTGTCCAAGCCAACCTTCTTCAGCATCTTGACAGCCTTCTCCTCAGCCATCGCCTTGGGCATTTTGCCGATTAAAAGCGGCATCATGACATTTTCCAACGCAGAAAACTCAGGCAATAGATGATGGAACTGATACACAAAGCCCAAATAACGGTTGCGCAATTCGCCTAATTGTTTTTGGCTCAAGCCGCCCAAATCCTGATCCATCAGTATTACCTTGCCTTCAGACGGCATATCCAAGCCACCAAGAAGGTGCAACAACGTAGATTTACCGCTGCCTGACGAACCGATGATACTCACGCTTTCCGCTTCGGCAACTTCAAAATCCAAATGATTCAACACTTGTACATTCAATGCGCCGTCATTATAGCTTTTGCCAACGCCGATACATTTCAAGATTGTCTTACTCATAACGCAAAGCCTCCGCAGGTTGGGTTTTCGCAGCACGCCAGCTCGGATACAGTGTGGCGATAAATGCCAAGCCAAGCGAAATGCAGGCAATAACGGCGACATCTTTCAAGTTTACATCGCTAGGCAGGTAATCGATGAAATAAACCTGTGAGTTAATCAAATGTACGCCAAACAGGTCTTCAAAAAACGCGACAATCTTGCCGACATTCCAACCCAGCAATACACCGCATACTACGCCCACAAGCGTACCGAAGAACCCCGCGAAAGCACCCTGCACCAGGAAAATCTTCATGACGCCGCCTGGGGACAAACCCAACGTGCGCAAAATCGCAATATCGGCTTGTTTTTCCGTTACTGCCATTACTAAGGAAGAGACGAGGTTAAACGCAGCAACCGCGATAATCAGCGTCAAAATGATGAACATCATGCGTTTTTCCAACTCAACGGCTTCAAAATAGCTGCGGTTGTTAAACGTCCAGTCGCGCACCCATACTTCATCTTTTTTAGCATCTGGAATCAACTTAGCAATAAAAGACGGCGCATTCTGCGGATCAGCCAATCGCAAACGCAGCCCACCGACATTTTCCCCCAGTCGATACAAGACTTGCGCATCCTTGATATGCGTCATGGCCAATGTGTTATCGACTTCATAAACACCAGTTTTTACCACACCGACCACATTAAACTGCTTCAAGCGCGGCACCACGCCGGCAGGAGTAACATTACCCTCAGGCGTAATCACTGTAACCTTGCCGCCAAGCTCCGTACCCAATGCCTCAGCCAGCCCTTGGCCTAAAATAATATCAAATTCGCCCGGCTTCAAATCGTCAAAACTGCCGGCCGGCATATCCTTGCCGTAATCAACGACATTTTTTTCTTCAGACGGCAAGATACCGCGTATCTGCACACCGCGCACTTCGCCGGCATTGGCAAGCAAAGCTTGATCGGAAACATAAGGCGCGCTGGCCAATACTTCCTTTTTGCCTTTTACAAATTCGCGCAAATTCTGCCAACCCGGCGCACTGCCGACATCGTAATAGCCGATTTCCGCATGAGGTGCGACGTTCAACAATTGACCGCGTATCTCTTTTTGAAATCCGTTCATTACCGATAACACCACAATCAGCGCCGTTACGCCCAAGGCGATACCGGCGATTGAAATCATGGTAATAAATGACATAAAGCCGTTGCGTTTTTTCGCACGCAAATAGCGCAGGCCTATCCAAGTTTCTAAAGAAGCCATTCAAAAATGCCTCATTCGTTTGTCAAAAAAGGCTTATTGTACCGTAAAACCGACAGGTCGTCCGATTGCCCGACTGATGTGGCATTCAGGGATATAGTGTATGTAAAACCATGTATCTTACCGTAAATTCTGCCGAAAAACTTGCACAATCACCCAATCGCCCTTATTCTGAAGCTGTGACTCGTTTTGTCACCATCAAAAAGGAAATACACTAATGAACAGCAAAAAATTCTTGGCCCTCGTATCCGTAGCTGTAGGTTTGTCATTCAGCTTCAATGCATATGCCGCCAAAGAAATCAAAATCAGTTCAAACAATACCGCTTACTCCGACGCCGATGTTCAAAAACTGGCAGCCACTGCTGTCGGCATGGGCGTAAAAGAACCTGTCAGCCTCAACAGCGGAAACGGTGTTGTTACCGTATCCGGCAGCAGCGCAACCAAATGCGCATTCAAAGTCGGCAACGGCGATACGCCTCAAATTCAAGGCGTGAGCTGCAAATAATCTGATTTCATCAATGAAACGGCCGTCTGAAAGACTTTCAGACGGCCTTTTTATATTGGCATTTAAGATTGGATGTTTCTTCTATCATAAACAGCCTGAGCCAAAGTACCGGCATCCACATATTCCATCTCGCCGCCCAAAGGAATTCCCCTTGCCAACCGGCTGACTTTATAAGGAAGATTTTTAAACAATTCCGCCAATACATACGCTGTCGCATCGCCTTCGGCTGTGAAGTTGGTTGCAATGATAATTTCCTCAATATCACTCGCCTGCAAACGGGCCACCAGCTTATCTAATGCGACTGCCGAAATATCCATGCCTTGCGCCGGGCTGACTTGCCCCATCAAAACAAAATACAGGCCATCATGGCAATTGGCCGCCTCCATGCTGGAGACGTCCGCCGGAATATGCACAATCATCAAACGGCTTTTATCGCGTTTTTCGTCTGCGCAAATTTCACACAAATCGCCTTCGCAAAATGTGTTGCACATCCGACAATGCTGCACCTGCCTCAAAGCAAACTGCAAAGCATCCACCAATTCCTGCGCTTCTTCGCGTTTGTACTGTAAAAGCTGGTAAGCCATGCGTTGTGCGGATTTCGGGCCGACATTGGGCAGAATTTTTAATGCATTAATCAAGCGGACAAAGGCATCAGGATTTTTACTCATGATTTCAGACGGCCTTTAAAAAGATGGCTAAAAATAAGAAAACAGCCGGAATTCATCCGGCTGCCCTACTCTAATATTCTGCTTATTCGGCAGCATTATTAACTTGTTGTACACCTTGCGTACGATCGATTTTCTTATCCAAATACTGGAGCAAGGCATCGAAAACATTGGCAGAAAGCTGCTGAACCAAAGCCTGTTTGGCAGCCGGAATCTGTGAATCGGCATTTTCAGGAGCAGAAACACTCTGAACTTCCATAATCACCGGCGCAGGCATACCTTCCAACAATGTATACGCAGGTTTGCCGCCGACAGGACGCGCTTTCAACAAAGCCGCATAAGCCTCCGGAGACATGGTTTTACGTGCATCTTGCGCACTCAATTGAGAAACAGGCGACCATTGAACATCGGCAGCTTTACCAGCTTTCAAAGCAGCCAAAGTTTCCTGGGCTTTTTTCTCTGCCAGTTTAGCGGCTTCAGAGCGCTGATATGCTGCACGGACAGTGTCTTTGACTTCCGCAAATGGTGCGATTTTCTCTTCGCGCACTTCTTTCGCACGAATGACCCAAACGGTATCGTTGTTGATGGCAATCACTTCAGAATTGTGTTTTTTCTTCAGTACATCATCACTAAACGCGGCATTAATCAATGCTTCAGGCAAGCCGGCTTCCTTCGCACCCGCTTTGGTCACCCATTCATCCAGGCTTTCTACTTTCAAACCTGAATTAGCGGCTGCTTTTGCCAGAGAAGACGGATCATTGAAGGTATCTTCACCCAGTTTTTCTTTAGCGGCATTAAAGGCAGAAGCTGCTTTTTTCAGTTTCAAGGCTGCTTCGATACGCGCTTTAGCTTGTTCCAAAGTCGGCTCAGCTTCGACATTCAAAACTTTAATGACGTGATAACCCAAAGACGATTTAACGGTATCGCTGACCTCGCCTTTGCCCAATGCAAATGCCGCTTTATCAAATTCCGGCCCGAAGCCGCTGCCGCCGCTTTTACTTAGGTAGCCCAAGTTGCCGCCTTTATTGCTACTGGACAAGTCTTTAGAATACTTGGCCGCCAGCTCGGCAAACGAATCCGGATGTGCTTTAAGCTCCGCAGCCATTTTGTCCACTTCGGCTTTAATTTCCGCATTGCTTGCTTCATCTCCGTTAGGCATGACCGGAATAAAAATATGCGCAATTTCGGCTCTTGGCGACAAATCTACGCTTTTGCTGTCGTAAGCTTTTTGTACTTCTTCCGCACTAACGGTTTGCTTGTCAGCCAAATCTTTGATGCTTAAAGCCACATATTCCAGCTTAACGGCTTGAGGAATCAAGTAATCTTTCTTATGCGCTTCATAATATTTTTGCAAAGCCTCATCATCTACTTTGACTTGTGCCGTAAATGCTTCAGGGCTGAACGTAAATGAACGGATGGTACGGGTTGCTTGAGTCAGGTTAATCAACTGACGCGCTTGCGCATCGCTGACCAAAGCGCCGTTTTGCACCAGATTCAACAGATTTTGCAATTGGAACTGTTCACGGATATCTTCAACGAACTGATCCTCGGTCATCCTGCGTTGATCCAAATATTTCTTGAGCAAATCCTGACTGAATTTACCGGAAGCATCATGGAAATTCGGATCATCCACGATAACTTGCTTGATTTGTTCCTGAGACACAGCGATGCCCATCAGCTTGGCACCTTGCTTCAGATAAGCACGTTGCAATAACGATTGGAATACCGCATCACGAGAAGGCGCATTATTGCCGGCAGCCTGCTCGTTTTGTATCGCAATCTGTAAAGCGTGTTCGCTGACTTTCTCATCCCCGACTTTGACAATGTAATCAGAACCCGGCGAAGACAAATTATTGGCACCGAATCCGATAAAGGTCAGACCGATGATACCTAAAACAATCTGGGCGGGTGTTTTATATTTTTCAACAATATGGAACATATTTATCCGAAAGAAAAGTTTGGCGCGGCAGCCGGAAAATGCTGCCGCAAAAATCTTAAAATCCTGAAAACAGGCTCAAAGCGCGTATTGTAACGTATTTTTTCAAGGCTTGCTTTTTCAGACGGCCTAAAAACCCTAAAAATGCCTTATCCGAAAATTTCTTGATACGCTTCTACTGAAAATCCGACATGAACCTGCCCTTCTTTGACCAACACAGGCCGCTTGATGATGCTGGGATTCTCCACCATCAAAGCAATCGCACCTTCTTTTGTGGTGGCAGATTCTTGCGCATCTTTATCCAGCTTGCGCCAAGTCGTGCCTCTTTTATTGAGCAAAATTTCCAAAGCCGCCTGATTCAGCCAGCCATCAATCAAATCGGCAGTCGGGGCGTTTTTCTTAAAATCTACAAACTCAAACTTGATGCCGTTTTCAGTCAACCAACTGCGCGCTTTTTTAACCGTATCGCAATTGGGAATACCGTATAGTTTTATCATCTTATTTATCCTTGTTCTCATTCATGAAATCACAAATTCAGGCCGTCTGAAACTTTTCAGACGGCCTGAATTGAATGCCGCTTATTTCTTAGCAGCTTTCTTCACTTTAATCTTCACGCTTTTGCCTTGGGCGTTATTTTTACGCCCGGCTTTGACGGAAGCTGTTTTCGCCTGCGCTTTTTTCTTACCTGCGGCTTTAGGTTTGCTTGGTTTAGTAGGCTTGGAAGCAGGTTTGCTTTTTACCTTACCCTTCTTTGCCTTCGCGGGAACAGCCAACGCTTCATCAATTTCTTTAGCTGAAAGTTTACGCTTACGCTTTTCGACAGGTTTGTCAGCAGCTGTCGGCTTGCTCACAGGTTTTGCTTTTCTACCGCCGCGTTTCTTACCGACTGAACCGCCGCTGATTAAGGTCAAATCAATCTTGCTGGTATCCAAATCGGCACGCGCAACTTTTACAGTAACCGTATCGCCCATATTGAAACGAACACCGCTGCGTTCGCCCTCAATCGCCATAATTTCAGGACGGAAGTTGAAATAATCCTCTCCCAAATCACTGATGTGAACCAAGCCGTCGATATGAATATCGTCCAGAGTTACAAAAATACCGAAGCTGGTCATGCCCGAAATCTTGCCGCTGAAGACTTCGCCGACTTTGTCGCGCATATAATAAGTTTTCAGCCAATTTTCCACATCGCGGCTGGCATCATCCGCTCGGCGCTCGCAGAAAGAGGTATGTACGCCCAAAGCCTGCCAGGTTTTATTGGGTTGATAAGTTTGCCCGTTCAATACAGCTTTGATGGCACGATGCACCGTCAAATCCGGATAACGGCGGATAGGCGAAGTAAAGTGTGCATATGCACCATAAGCCAAACCAAAGTGACCGTCGCAATGCGGCTCATAAACCGCCTGTTGCATAGAACGCAACATCATCACTTGCAACAGCTCCGCGTCCGGACGGTTTTTAAATTGCTCGGCAAGCGCAGCATAGTCTTTCGGCGTCGGATTATCGCCGCCGCCCAAACTCAGCCCCAGCAAACCAAGCTGCTCGCGTAAGGTGGCCAGTTTTTCGGGAGTTGGGCCCAAGTGATTGCGGAACAAAGCAGTATGTTTGTTTTTCAGCAAGAACTCTGCCGCGCAAACATTCGCCGCCAACATACATTCTTCAATCAGCTTGTGCGCATCGTTGCGGACAACGGGAACAATCTTGTCGATTTTACCGTTGTCGTCAAAAATCATCTGGGTTTCAATGCTCTCAAATTCAACCGCGCCACGCTCGAAACGTTTTTTCTGCAAGATTTTGAATAATTTATACAGAGTATCGATTTGCGGTTTAAACGGATGATCCTGGCCGTCTGAAATCCAATCCCAAACTTGATTATAAGTCAGTCGCGCATGCGAACGCATTACTGCCGGATAGAAACGGTATTCCTTGATATTGCCGGCATAAGTAATCACCATATCGCACACCATACACAGGCGTTCGACATCAGGATTGAGCGAGCAGATGCCGTTGGACAAATTCTCCGGCAGCATCGGAATCACACGGCGCGGGAAATACACGCTGGTACTGCGTTCTTGAGCATCTACATCAATCGCATCATCAGGGCGGACATAATGACTGACATCGGCTATCGCCACCACCAAGCGGTAATTGCGGCCGATTTTTTCGGCAAAAACCGCATCGTCAAAGTCCCGCGCAGTTTCGCCGTCAATGGTTACCAAAGGCAAATCCCGTAGGTCCACGCGCCCTTTCAAGTCGGTTTTACGCACATGATCGGGAATTTTCTTCGCGGCTTTGGCACACGCTTCGCTAAATTGGTGCGGCAAATGGTGCTTGCGCACGGCGATTTCAATTTCCATACCGCTGTCGGCATAATCGCCCAATACTTCAATGATTTTCGCTACGGCAGGGCGGTTTTGCTCGGGGTAAGTCTCAATTTCACCGACAATGACTTGACCGGATTGCGGTTTAAAGTGCGCTACGCTTTCAGGTTCCAAAACAATGCTTTGATTCAAGCGTTTGTCTTCCGCCTCCAAAATCGCCACGCCGCGATCCATATAAAAACGGCCGACCACTTTAGACTGTGCACGCTCCACTACATCTAAAACCGTACCTTCACGACGGCCTCTGCGGTCGATACCGGCAGGACGAACGGTAACAATATCTCCGTGCATCACGCCGCGCATCTGACGCTCATACAAAACGAAATCGCCCTCACCTGTCGGCGTAAGCGGCACGGCAAAACCAAAGCCGTCTTTATGCGCTTCGACACGGCATTTAACCAATGCCAATTTTTCTGCCGCACATACCGCACCACGTCGGTTGATCAACACCTGACCATCGCGCGCCATCGCTTTCAGACGGCGTTCGAAGAATTCATATTCATCTTCTGTAATCGACAATTCATGTGCCAAAGCTTCGATTTTTGTCGGCACACCTTTTTGTTCCAATAATTCAATAACCCATTCGCGGCTGGGCAACGGATGAGCGTAACGTTGTTTCTCCCGCTCCAAATACGGGTCTTTTTCTCGTAAATTTAAAGATTTAGCATTTTTGTTCATTTTGATAGTTGACATTCTTTTTTTAAAATATATAATAGCTGCTTCTTCGCAGTTCAGGTAGTCAACTCTACCTTAAATTGAAGAATAAAGCAAAGCCCAGGTGGCGGAATTGGTAGACGCGCTAGCTTCAGGTGCTAGTGTCCTCACGGGCGTGGAAGTTCGAGTCTTCTCCTGGGCACCAAATAATTTGGTGCTTCTTTGCTTAAGAAAATTTAAATTGCCCAGGTGGCGGAATTGGTAGACGCGCTAGCTTCAGGTGCTAGTATCCTCACGGGTGTGGAAGTTCGAGTCTTCTCCTGGGCACCACTGATAAATCAATCAGTCAAGTTTTCACATTATTCTGAATAACAATTCAGGATAATAGTCCACAGAGAGGTGGATGAGTGGTTTAAGTCGCACGCCTGGAAAGCGTGTATACGTGAATAGCGTATCGAGGGTTCGAATCCCTTCCTCTCTGCCATAGATACTAAAGACACCAGCTAACGGTGTCTTTTTTCATATCTGCTCTTTTTGAATATGGTTGATCCCGTCTATCTGAACATGACGTGATGTCTTATCAAGTATCTTGCCCTAGCAACATTTTGATGAAAACTCGTGATTTATCCTAAAATCCCGATACCATTTTCCCCTGATATAAAATCTGCCCTATACGTTTATTTCATCATAATGAAAGGCCGTCTGAAAGTTTTCAGACGGCCTCTTTCTTAAAACCTACCAAATCCCGAACCATTGTTTATCAGACTGCTTTTTATTTCCATTCTGCTGCTCGTGGTTTTGACGGCGAAATTGCCAAGGCGCTTGCGGATTGTCTTTTTTCCATAAGCCTTTACGTTTTTCCTTGGCTTGTTTTTGTGCGGCCGAATAGTCGGTGTAGGCGGTTTTACTTTGTTGTTTTTTGGCATAACTTTCATAATGCCATGCGGCGCCATCCCGTATCTGCATTAAATTCAAGTCAATCGTGCCGACTGATACTTGGGCAACTTCGCGTTGATAGCGGTCGCTTTCAAACACGCGTACTTTGGCTTTTTTATTTAATGCGGCATCAATCAGATTGTCTCGTGATTGCGTACCATAAGCCTGATTGATTTCCGGCGCATCGATATAGGCCATGCGGATTTTGTGTTTTCGGCCGTCACTATCGATAATGTGCATGGTATCGCCATCATGGATTTTGATGATTTTTCCATTGTATGTGTAGGATTGTCGCGATGACTTTTGTTTTTGTTTCTGTTCTTGCTTGGGTTCAGCTTCGGTTTTGGTGTCAGATGTGGCTTTGATGACATTTTCACCCAGCCATTCATTGACCTTTTCCAAACCGATATTGTCGTTTTGTGCCAATGTTGCGGCAACGCTTACCCCGGTACGAATCAGCTCGGTATCGCGTGAGCTGTAACCCAGGGCGCCCAAAACAGATAAAACAACGGGCAGCCATTTTATAATTTTACTGATTTGCATATTTTGCCAAATTGAAGGCCGTCTGAAAGACCTGATGTACTTTCAGACGGCCTTTTAAGATTGATTAATCTTCATTAATCCTGACAAGGCAGGATGACTTTTGCGCCTTCTGCCGTACCCAAAACCAACACATCGGCGGCATCGCGGGCAAAAATACCGTTTTCGACTACGCCGGTGATTTTGTTGATTTCATCTTCCATTTTCAGAGCTTGATCGATATTGAGGCCGTGAACATCAACGATTTGGTTGCCATAGAAAGTAGTATAGCCGACACGCAACTCAGGCTGTCCGCCCATGGCAAGCAGTTTGCGCGACACCAGCGAACGGGCATTTTCAACCACTTCTACCGGCAATGGGAATTTGCCCAAACGGGAAACATATTTGCTTTCATCGGCGATACAGACAAATTTATCCGATGCACTGGCCACGATTTTTTCGTTCAAATGTGCACCACCGCCGCCTTTAATCATTTGCAGCGCGTGGTTGACTTCGTCTGCGCCGTCAACATAAACCGCCAAACCCATCACATCATTCAGTGAAACTTCTGGAATTTCGTATTTTGCCAAAAGCTCGCTGGATTTTTTGGAAGTAGATACGGCGCCCTTGATTTTCTTACCGCTTTTACCCAAAGCTTCGATAAATAAGTTAATGGTAGAGCCGGTACCGATACCGATGTATTCGTTTTCAGGAACAAATTCCACCGCTTTTTCGGCGGCAATGCGTTTGAGTTCGTCTTGAGTTGCCATGTTGTCAGTCTTTCGGTTTGAATGATGAAACGATTTTAAGCCCTTAGGCTTTAATCAGCAATACTGCCGCTTGTGCTTCAATGGCTTCCATACGCCCCAGATAGCCGAGTTTTTCGTTGGTTTTGCCTTTGATGTTGACGCAGTTTTCAGGCAAGCCTAAATCTGCGGCAATATTGGCGCGCATTGCCGGAATATGTGGCGCGAGTTTGGGTTTTTGCGCAATCACAGTCGTATCGACATTAACCACCTTCCAACCCAATGCCTGCACGCTTTGATAAGCCTCGCGCAACAGTACACGGCTGTCAGCATCTTTGAACTCGGCGGCAGTATCAGGAAAATGGCTGCCGATATCACCCAAACCGGCCGCGCCCAACAGGGCATCGGTAATCGCATGCAAAAGCGCATCGGCATCGGAATGGCCCAGCAAGCCTTTTTCAAACGGAATGTTCACGCCGCCGAGTATCAAATCTCGCCCTTCAACCAACTGATGGACATCGTAGCCCTGTCCGACACGGATATTCATATTGTTTCCTTAAATAATGGGTTTTGATTGTTCAGACGGCCTTGAGCAACAATCTGACAATGTATTCGTCTTGCGGCAGCGTCAATTTTAAATTACGCGTATCGCCCTGCACCAAGCGCGGCCGGATACCCAGTTTTTCAACCGCTGACGCTTCATCCGTAATCTCACTCAAATCATCAACCGATAAGGCGCGATTTAATAAGGCCGTCTGAAAAAGCTGCGGCGTTTGCGCCTGCCATAATCCTGCGCGTGCAACGGTTTCATTAATATGGTGACTGCCGTCTGCCCGCTTGAGCGTATCGGCCACCGGTATGGCAAGAATGCCGCCTTCATCATTCTCGCCTGCCTCATCAAGCAAACGCGTTAACGCTTCGGCAGGCAGGCAACAGCGCGCGGCATCATGAACCAAGATATTGTCTTGCGCCTCGGCCAAACCTTGTTCTAATAAAGTAGATACGCCGTTGCGTACTGTTTCGGCACGACTTGCGCCGCCTACTCGAAAGACACGCACTTTCTCAGACAGGGCCGTCTGAAAAACCGAATCTTCCGGCGAAAGAATAACGGCAATTAAATCTATGCGTGGGTGTTGCTCAAAAATTTCTATGGTGTGTTGCAATACGGTTTTACCATTGATTTCAACATATTGTTTGGGTTTTCCCGCACCAAATCGCGCCCCGACACCGGCCGCAGGAATCAAAGCGATATTGCGGCGCATCATGCTGACGCTCCGGCATCGGCCTCATCCGGCGTTTCAGCCTTGCGCCAGACGCACGCTTCGCCCAAATCGTCCAAATATTTTTCATGCGCGGCCAGCTCGTCCGCATCTGCTTTGATGACTTTCAACTGCGACGTACGTTTGGTTTCGGCAATAACGGTTGGTTTGACTTCGCCCTCTTCTTCCGCCTCGCCGCCCATCAGGTCGAACTGCTGACGCGTCATGGCAAGATAGACTTCACCCAAAAGCTCGCAGTCGATTAACGCGCCGTGCAAGACACGTTTGCTGCGGTCAACGGAAAAGCGGTTACACAAGGCATCCAAGCTTGCCTTTTGCCCCGGAAACATTTCACGCGCCATGGCCAGCGTGTCGGTAACTTTACAACCCAGCTCCTCAATAGAAGGCAGCCCCATGCGGCGGAATTCCATATTCAGGAAGCCGACATCAAACTTAGCGTTATGGATAATCAGCTCTGCGCCACGAATAAAGTCGGCAATCTGTTTACCCACTTGGGCAAACGGCGGCGCATTCTTCGCTTCCAATACTTCAATCGTCAAACCATGCACCTTCGCCGCCTCCTCCGGCATATCGCGTTCCGGGTGGACATATAAATGAAGGTTGGAGTCGGTCATTTGGCGGTTGATCATTTCCAAGCCGGCAAATTCGACCAGACGGTCGCCGTTTTCAGGATAAAGGCCCGTGGTTTCCGTATCGAGGATAATCTGACGTTGGCTCATGGTTGGTGGTTTCTACAATTATCAAAACGTCCTGAATCATACTGAAGGCCGTCTGAAATGTATAGTCAGCAAAACTTTAGCTGCTTTTCAAATGCCCTTTTACCACTGGATTTTTTCAGACGGCCTTTATTCCTTTTTCATCTATTGGCCGTCTATTACTCCAATTTTGAGTAGAAAACCCAATTTCTACAAAATTTTTTAAATTTAATTTCTTTAATAATTAATACTTTACTTATTATTTAAATAATAGGAACAATTATCATTTGCAAATTTAAAAAATCTCCGTATAATACAACCCATCGAAACGAAACAACCGCACCACAGAATGAAAGGAGAAGAAAATGCCCGAAAGTATTTTTAAGCAAGTCTCCCTTGACATTCTGAGACTGCACCAACAAGCCATCCGCTCTTTAATCGCCACCAAATGTTGCGATGAGTGTGAAGTACACGACGCAGTATTCATTACTTTAGATGGCCGCTATTATGTTTGGCTTCCTTGCATGGGCAAATCGCCCCAATCAGAAACCGGCATCCTGCTGATTGAGGATGAAGACGGCAATACGCGCTTAAGCTGGGTGGCCGATACACGCGAAGTCAAGCAAAAAGACAGTCTGTACAACCGCGTTGTTTCCGCCCTGCAACGAAAAATGCAGCGCACGAAAAACAAGTTTATCCAGTCGGCAAACGCCCGATTGCTCGAACTCACGCCTCAGCAAGGCCGTCTGACGACAAACAGCGAAGATTTCTCGCTTTCACCACATGACTTGATGAAAGCACTTTATCCGGCAACACATCAAATAGGAGAATTTGCCCTGTAACAGTTTTTGGTAGTGGTTTGTGTTCCTTTTGCGCCCCTTAACATTTTAAAGGGGCGATTTTTTTGCCTCTGTTTTTCAGACGGCCTCAAAACTGGTTTTCCAGTACAATAAAGGCTGTCTGAACATTTCCTACTTTTCAACCATGCAACTGCTTAAATACATCCAATCTCAAGGCCTCGGCAGCCGCAAGCAATGCCAGTGGCTGATAGACAATGACTGTATCGCCATCAACGGCGAAATTCATAATCGTGCCAAAGACGATATCGATCCGTCTCAAGTGCACACCCTGTCTGTTGACGGCGAAGAAATTGCCGCCGTCCCCATGCCCTATTTCTACATTTTGCTTCATAAGCCTGCAGATTACGAAACTTCGCACAAACCCCAGCAATATCCGAGCATCTTCAGCCTTTTTCCCGACCACATGCGCAATATCGATATGCAGGCAGTCGGCCGCTTGGATGCAGACACAACCGGCATTATTCTGATTACCAACGACGGGCAATTTAACCACCGCGTTACTTCGCCCAAACACAAAGTTCCGAAGCTCTACCGCGTTACCTTGAAGCATCCTGCCGACGATACCCTTTGCGCTACGTTGAAAAACGGTGTCCTCCTGCATGACGATAATGAAACTGTCGCTGCCGCCGAAGCAGTGTTGGCCGACCCAAACACATTGATGATGACCATTACCGAGGGCAAATATCATCAGGTCAAGCGCATGGTCGCAGCCACAGGCAACCGTGTCGAGCAGCTCCACCGAGAACAATTCGGCGACTGGAATGTCGACGATTTGGCCGCCGGAGAATGGAAATTCATCCAAATCTAAAAAAATTCCAAAATTTGGAGATAATTTTTTAAACAAAATGGATTTTTAATTTCTTTAAAATCAACCATCTAAACCTTATTATTTTTATTTAACAGAATTTAACACTAGAAGGACTGAACTATTGTATAATTCGCCTGTCTGAGTAACACTTGCTTCGAAAGAAGTGAGTAAGTGAGTAAGACGTTTTCCCCGTAATGTGTTTGGCCATCTATACTTTCCCCTTAGTATAGATGGTTTTTTTTATCTAAAATTCGGCAGGTCTGCAAACGTACTTTCAGACGGCCTCTCCTTATCAAAGCCCATCATTTCCAAACCGTGCAACCCTATTCATTGCTTGCCATTATTCCCACTTAATTTTCGATTTCTACTGCACCCATCCAAACCCGTTCAATTTCAAATAAATCGTTTCATAAAAAGAGCGCTGTCGGCTATCCAAACAGGTATAAACGTATGCCATTCAGACGGCCTCTACTGATACCGTTTATTCAATATTGCTTTAGCCGAATTCTCTGTTTTCAGGTTTCCATATCAAGCAGACTAGAAAAACTCACTAAAAATTCTTCATTAAATAGTTTTTTTACCTGACATTCTTTTCAGACTTTAGTCAAGATTCGTTAAATCTTTGCGGTAAAATGTTGTCTTTATTTTCATGTATCTGAGTTTTTATGTCTTCCAATCAACCCCGTCAAACTTGGTCCAACCGTTTGACTTACATCCTTACCGTTGCCGGCGCGACTGTCGGCTTTGGCGCAACGTGGCGTTTCCCGTATTTGGTCGGTGAAAACGGCGGCGGCGCGTATGTGTTTCTGTTCTGTATCGCCATGCTGGTCATCGGTATTCCGATGATTTTGGTGGAAAATGTCATCGGCCGCCGTAAAGGTGTGAACGCGCTGGATGCGTTCGGCGGCTCAATGAACGGTAAACCTGTAGCCAAAGTTTGGAAAGCGGTCGGTTGGATGGGCCTGCTCGGCGCATTCGGCATCATGGCCTATTACATGGTGCTCGGCGGCTGGGTCATCAGCTACATCGTCAATATCATTGGCGGCAATTTGGATATTTCCAGTCCGGTTTCCGGCGAAGTTACCAAAAGCTTCTTTACCGAACACATCGAAAACAGCCCTTGGGAAATTGCGTTCTACACGTTCTTGTTTGTGGTCGTAAACCAATGGATTTTGGTCAAAGGCGTCATCGGCGGTATTGAAAAAGCGGCAAAATACCTGATGCCGCTGCTGTTTTTGTTCCTGATTGCCATGGTCGTGCGCAACGTTACCCTGCCGGGCGCAATGGAAGGGATTACTTTCTATCTGAAGCCTGATTTCAGCAAAATTACCGCCGAACTTTTCGTCTTCGTTTTAGGTCAAGTATTCTTCGCCTTGAGCTTGGGTTTCGGCGTGATGATTACTTTGTCCAGTTATTTGGATAAAAACGAAAATTTGGTGCAAACCGCAGTCATTACGGCAATTACCAATACCATCATCGCCGTGTTGGCGGGCTTTATGATTTTCCCGTCGCTCTTCAGCTTCGGCGTCGCGCCCAATTCCGGCCCGACTTTGGTATTCCAAAGCCTGCCGATTGTGTTCTCGAATATGTGGGCAGGCCCTGTGTTCGCCGTGATTTTCTTCTCGCTGCTTCTGATCGCCGCGCTGACGACTTCGCTGACGATTTATGAAGTATTGATTACGACGATTCAGGAGAAAACCAAAATCCGCCGTACCGCCGCGATTACGATTGTCTTGGCTGCCATCTTCATTTTCGGCAACATTCCATCTATTTTGAGCTATGGCCCGTGGAAAGACGTTTCCGTGTTCGGTAAAAATATTTTCGATGCTTTTGACTACATCAGCGGCAACATCTTGTTTATGCTGACCGCGCTCGGCTCCGCGCTGTTTGTCGGTTTCGTGATGAAGGACGAAGCGAAGGACGAATTACTTTATAAAGGCAACCATACGACGGTCAATATCTGGTTTGCCTATGTGAAATACCTCGTGCCGTTGGTGATTTTGCTGATTTTTGTCAGCAACTTGTTCTGATAAACAGCATACAAAAAGGCCGTCTGAAATATTCAGACGGCCTTTATTTTAACTACGCTTTATTCTGCCCAGTTTTTCTTCTTACTGGTTTTACCGATACCGGGGTTAAAGCTGTTGGTCGGATCGAGTTTTTTATAGAACTGTTTCAGCTCAGGCTTGGCTTCATACAGATGACCGACATTATGCTCGGCAGGATATTGCGCACCGCGTTGGTCAAGCAGATGGAGCATTTCATGTTCCAAAGCCATGCAGTCGTTGCCTTTTTTAATGATGTAGTCCTGATGGAACACATGGCACATAAAATGTCCGTAATACAATTTATGGATGATTTTATTGTCAATTTCAGGCGGCAGTGTTTCAAACCAATCACGATCATCACGGCGCAAGGCGATATCGAGTGCAACCAAATCCTCTACTTCATCATCATGTACAGAACGGTAACGGATCGCGGCAGAAGCCACAGCAAAGCGATGCAGCATAGCCGCCTGCGTTTCTTCGGCATTACATTCAAAGAATGCGCCGCCATGGGTTGCAAAATATTCTTTCAAGAAAGCACGAGCTTCTTCTACGCCCTCGCCACCCATTTTCAAGATCAAATGGTGTTCGTATTTGTCGCGATAGTTGCGCATAGACTTCGGCAAGTGATCGGGCAAAATCTTACTGATCAGTTGCATGAATTTATCAGAGAAGTGTTTCGGTAAGAAACTTATCTTTTTGCTGAATCTATCCACACGGGCTTTCAGATCAAACAGTTTCGGAAGTTGGTGGGTACCGAACGTCTTGATGATATAAAACGTATCTTTACCATAAACGGCAGCAATATCAAAAGCATGACGATGGATATACTCACCGGAAATAGGCAGGTTTTTAAACTCACTCAAAGCAGCGCGACGAATATCGGTCAGCTCATTAATATCATTGGTGCCGATATAGAAGACGGCAGTCTGTTTTTCTTGCGGGAAAGTATCCAAGCGTACGGCAAACACCATCAGCTTGCCCGCGCAACCTGATGCTTCGTAGTGACGCGCAGGGTCGGCATTAAAACGGGCGGCAGTCGGTTCATTCACTTGGCGAACATGATCGCAGTATGCATGATCATGCCCTTTGCCTGCATTTTGAACAATGTCTTTTTTCTGATAATGGAAACCTTGCAGATTGGTCAGAATTTCTTCAGGGGTTTCGCCCAAATCAATGCCTAGATGGTTGACCAGCTCCAGTTTGCCCTCTTCGTTGATTTGCGCAAACAGGGCCATTTCCGTATAAGCAGGGCCACGCTGTACCAATGCACCGCCGGAGTTATTACATACGCCACCCAATACAGATGCGCCAATACAGGACGAACCGATCACGGAGTGCGGCTCACGGCCTAAAGGTTTCAGCAGCAGTTCCAATTGATTCAAGGTAGAACCGGGCAGGCAGACAACCTGTTCGTTATTGTTGATCGGCTGAATGATGTTCAGACGCATGGTATTCACAATCACGATATCGCGGTCGTAATCATTGCCGTCAGGAGTCGAGCCGCCGGTCAGACCGGTATTGGCAGCCTGCGTAATCACAATGACATCAGCCTCAACACACGCCTGCAAAATTTGCCACATTTCCAACACCGTACCCGGACGGACAACTGCCAGCGCCTTACCTTCGCCAAAACGATAGCCTTGACGGTATTGTTCAGTTTTTGCCGGGTCTGTGATGATATATTTTTCGCCGACGGTTTGCGTCAGCCGACTGATTAATTGTGTAGCATTCATTGCATACTCCTTGAGAAATGAATATATTTATTAAATTACAAACATTGTAGTAATCCCTTTTATCAAAGTAAAGGCAAACTCATTTTTAAATTCATCATTCAAATAAACAAAAGGCCGTCTGAAATTTTCAGACGGCCTTTTGTTTCAAGCTGGAACAATCAGATTATTCGGCTGCTTTCTCTTCGCGAGCAGGTGCTTCCAGCAAAGCTTTGATAGACAGACGTACGCGGCCGCGGTCGTCCACTTCCAATGCTTTTACATTCACGACCTGACCTACTTGCAGGTAGTCGCTGACATTGCGTACGCGCTCATGGGCGATTTGACTGATGTGTACCAAACCGTCTTTACCCGGCATCACGCTGACAATCGCGCCGACGTTGTTGTCGAGGATTTTAACCACAGTACCTTCGTACACTTTGCCCACTTCCACTTCGGCAGTGATTTCTTCGATACGTTTTTTCGCTGCATCGCCTGCTTCTTGAGTAGTCGCAGCGATAGTGATGGTACCGTCTTCAGCGATGTTGATTTCAGTACCGGTTTCAGCAGTAATCGAACGAATGGTTTCACCGCCTTTACCAATCACATCACGGATTTTGTCTTGGTTGATTTTCATGGTGAACAAGCGTGGAGCGTGTGCTGACAGCTCTTGTGGGCCTGCAACAGCGGCTTTCATCTGATCCAAGATGTGCAAACGTGCTTCTTTGGCTTGAGCCAAAGCGATTTGCATGATTTCTTTGGTAATACCTTGGATTTTGATATCCATTTGTAGCGCGGTCACGCCTTCAGTTGTACCGGCTACTTTAAAGTCCATATCGCCCAAATGGTCTTCATCACCCAAGATGTCGGTCAGGACGGCAAATTTGTTGTTGTCCAAAATCAGACCCATGGCGATACCGGCAACGTGTGCTTTCAAAGGCACACCGGCAGACAACAGGCTCAAGCAGCCGCCGCAGACGGAAGCCATAGAGGAAGAGCCGTTAGATTCGGTAATTTCAGAAACCACGCGCATGGTGTAGCTGAAATCTTCAGGTTCCGGCAATACGGCCAACAACGCACGTTTAGCCAAACGGCCGTGACCGATTTCACGACGTTTTGGCGCACCTACGCGACCCACTTCGCCGGTAGAGTATGGAGGGAAGTTGTAGTGCAGCATGAAGCGGTCGGTGTATTCGCCGGACAGCGCATCAATGATTTGTTCGTCGCGTGAAGTACCCAAAGTTGCAACCGCCAAAGCTTGGGTTTCGCCACGAGTAAACAATGCAGAACCATGTGTGCGCGGCAATACGCCGGTTTGAATGTTCAACGGACGGACGGTGCGGGTGTCGCGGCCGTCGATGCGCGGTTGGCCGTCCAAAATTTGGCTGCGGACAACATCGGCTTCCAAGTGTTTGAAAATGCCTTTGATTTCGTTGGCTGCCAAAGTGTCGGTTTCTTCGGTAATCAACGCTTCTTTTACCGCATTCCAAGCTTCGTCCAATTTGGCAGAACGCGCTTGTTTTTGACGGATTTTGAATGCTTCTTTAATGGTTTCACCGGCAATTTCGCGTACTTTGGCCACCAATTCTTCATTGGTTTCAGGTGCTTTCCAATCCCAAACTTCCGGATTGACTTCGTCGGCAAACTCATTGATGGCGTTAATAGCCACTTGCATTTGATCGTGACCGTAAACAACCGCGCCCAGCATCACTTCTTCAGACAAGATGTCAGCTTCGGATTCCACCATCAACACGGCTTTGGAAGTACCGGCAACCACCAAGTCCAATTGTGATTTCGCCAATTCGGCTTTAGTCGGGTTCAAAACGTACACGCCGTTTACATAACCCACGCGTGCCGCGCCAATCGGACCGGCAAACGGTACGCCGCTCAACACCAGCGCAGCAGACGCGCCCAGCATGGCAGGAATGTCAGAATCGATTTCAGGGTCAACAGACACCACCATCGCTACGATTTGGATGTCGTGATAGAAACCTTCAGGGAACAAAGGACGGATCGGACGGTCGATCAAACGGCTGGTCAGGATTTCTTTTTCGCTTTGTTTGCCTTCGCGTTTGAAGAAACCGCCGGGGATTTTACCTGCTGCGTAAGTACGCTCGAGGTAATCGACAGTCAGAGGGAAGAAGTCTTGGCCTTCTTTCACTTCTTTGTTGGTAGTAACGGCAACCAAAACAACGGTGTCGCCCATAGATACTTTAACGGCAGCAGCAGCTTGGCGAGCGATTTCGCCGGTTTCCAAAGTAACGGTTTGATTACCGTATTGGAAGGTCTTAACGTGTTTATTGAACATCATTGTTCCTTTCAAAATACCGCACTGCTAAAACACTAATAATGCACACTAAAATCCGAATGTGCATAGTTAGGGTTTCAGACCGTGCGGCAGGTTATAAACAAGCTTTCAGACGACCTTTAAGGCGCTGAAAACAACTCTCGATTATAAAGGCAACCATCCTTAAAATCCAGTATTTATACAATAAAAAGGCCGTCTGAAACATATCCTTTTCAGACGGCCTTCAAACTTAAAAATCAATCCTGAGTCAGCAAAGTCAATGCTTCCTGATATTTTTCGACTGTTTTTTGAATCACATCGGCAGGCACTTTAGGCGCAGGCGCTTTTTTGTTCCAACCGCTTTGCTCCAACCAGTCGCGGACAAACTGTTTGTCAAAAGATGGCGGATTGGTACCGACTTTGTATTGGTCTGCAGGCCAAAAACGGCTGGAGTCAGGCGTCAACACTTCGTCCATCAAAGTCAGCGTACCTTCCTCATCCAAACCAAATTCAAATTTAGTGTCGCAAATAATAATACCGCGAGATTTGGCATATTCGGCCGCTTCTGTATAAAGCTGAATCGCCTTAGCGCGCACTTCCGCAGCCAATTCTTTTCCGATAATGCGTTCGCATTCTTCAAAGCTGATGTTTTCATCATGATCGCCAACTGCGGCTTTGGTCGATGGTGTAAAAATCACTTCAGGCAACTGCTGCGCTTCCTGCATACCTTCAGGCAATTGGATACCGCAGACAGAACCAGTCTTTTGATAATCTTTCCAACCGCTGCCTGCCAGATAACCGCGCACAATGGCCTCCACTTTCACCGGAGTGAGTTTTTTAGCCACGACGGCGCGTTTCTCCAAAGCTTTGGCTTCGTTTTCAGGCAAAACATCGTAAACCGTTTGGCCAGTAAAATGGTTAGGCATGATATGAGCCAGTTTTTTAAACCAAAAATTGGAAATCTGCGTCAGAATCTCTCCTTTACCCGGAATCGGATCATCTAAAATCACATCGAATGCAGACAGACGGTCGGAAGCAACCATCAACATACGTTTATCGTCAATTTCGTACAAATCGCGGACTTTGCCGGAGTAGATTTTTTTCAAGCTGATTTCAGACATTTCGGGTATCTCTTTGGTAAACAGAAGAATTTGGTATTTTAGCCCAATTTGGCATCTTTCGTCAGATTGTTTACAAAATAAAGGCCGTCTGAAACCTTATAGCTCGGTTTCAGACGGCCTTAGACTTTGATTTTAGGGACAAACCCTAAAAACCATCATCCTATCAGATGGCAGGAGCCTGAGTCTGATCTTGGATTTGGTTTACAGCAGACAGAGAGTAGTAGTCGCCGTGGCCGGTTACTTGGTAAGTGCTACCGTCAGCAAACTTGAAGTTTTCAACTTTGTGATCGTTACCGGTGAACCAGTCGTCGATGGTGATGCTGTCGTTAGTACCGACAGAAACAGTCAGGTTAGCACCAGATTTGCTCAGCAATACGTCGGAAGCTGCAACGCCTTTACCGAACAACAGGGTGTCATTACCACTTTCTTCACGGATAGTGTCGTGACCGTAACCTTTGTCGAAGAAGTAAGTATCGTTACCGGTACCACCGATCAGGATGTCGTTGCCGACACCACCGTCGAGGTAGTCGTTACCGTCTTTACCAACTAGGCAGTCGTCGCCGGCCAAACCATACAGATGGTTGTTGCCGCCGTTACCTTCGATGTTGTTGTTCAAAGAGTTACCAGTACCGTTCAGGTTTTGCATACCTTGCAAAATCAGGTTTTCAACGTGATCGGTCAGTGTGTAGTCAATAACGGTACGAACAGTATCAATACCGGCGTGTGCATTACCATACTCGATAACTTGGTCATTGGCATTGTCAACGAAGTAAACGTCGTTACCGTCGCCACCGCGCATAATGTCAGCACCGGAACCACCGTTCAGGTAGTCGTTACCAGCACCGCCTTGCAGGTAGTCTTTACCGTCTTCACCGTACAGAGAGTCACCGTCAGCATCACCGTAAATGGTGTCGTTACCGGCACCGGCGTAGATTACGTCTGTACCGTTACCACCGTAGATGATGTCTTCGCAAGCAGTACCATAAATGGTATCTTTAGCATCAGTACCGCGGATAACGTTGCCGTCTTTGCAGTCTTCAGCTCGGATGACATTACCTGGGTTTTTATCTTCGTGACCGTATGAATTGTCTTGATTGTGATCGTCTTTACAATCTTTGCAATCCGGTTTTGGTTCTGGTTTAGGCTCAGGTTTTGGCTCTGGCTTAGGTTCTGGTTTCGGCTCAGGTTTTGGTTCTGGCTTAGGCTCAGGTTTTGGTTGTGGTTTTGGTTCTGGTTGAGGTTCTGGTTGTGGCTCAGGTTTAGGCTCAGGTTTTGGTTGAGGCTTAGGCTGAGGTTTAGGTTGTGGTTTTGGACATGGGATCGGTTTGATCGGATTGCAGTTGTAAGGTGGGCAAACCGGAACACATTTGTAGTTAGGCGTTTTTGCCGGTGGGCAGAAAGCCGCAATAGCAGAAACCAAACCGGTTACCGCGTTAACTACTGACACGCCGACGCTGGCAATGCTAGCGATGCTGCCGATAGAAACAGAAGATTTTGCTGCAGGAGCGCAGTAGTAAGAAGAGTAGGAAGCCTTAGGCGCAGGAGCGCAGTAAGAACTAACCAGGGGTCTAGTATAATACCCCCCGTAACAGTATGCCATAATAATTACTCCCAAAAGTTAATAAAATATTGGGTTGACGGAACGAGCAAATCCGCCCTTGCCCAATTATTATTTTAGTAATATTTTGCAAAATATTTACTCAAAAATATCAAACGGTAGAATTTACCGACAAAAGGACAGAAGTTCCCCTAATTTTAAATACCATTATCCTAATAATCATAAAAACATTAACATTGATTCACAATTTCTTAACCAATATAACTGCTTAATCCATCTAGTTAAAACCTATATTTTAACTATAGTTATAGTATATTATTAAAATATTGATGAATAGTTACATTATAGGTAGATAATATCGACTACTTACTCAAATACAGCCCTGTTTGTATTTTGTTCGATGCTAATAATGTGAATTTGTCGTACTTACACTATAATGACGCAGACACCTATTTAACAGCCATCAGAGGAGATACTCAACCATGCGTACTTTATTGACCGGAGCCAAAGGCCAGCTTGCCCGTTGTCTGCGCGACCGCCTGCCCGAAGATTGGGAACTGATTGCTACCGATTCGACTTCGCTGGACATTACCGATACTGAAGCTGTGCATCATATGATCAAAAATTTCCAACCCGATGCCATCGTTAATGCCGCAGCTTACACTGCCGTCGATAAAGCAGAAGAAAATGCCGAAGCTGCTTTTGCCGTCAACGCAAGCGCTGTTCACAACTTAGCCGCAGCCGCCCGCGCCGCGCATGCCCGCTTTATCCATATTTCCACCGACTATGTATTCGACGGCGAAGGCAAACGCCCTTACCGCGAAACCGACTACACCAATCCGCGCAGCACTTACGGTCAATCCAAAGTAGCGGGCGAACTTTTGGCTTTGGCCGCGCATCCGGAAAGCATTATTATTCGCACCTCATGGCTGTTTAGCGAATACGGCAGCAATTTCGTCAAAACCATGTTGCGCCTTGCCAAAGAACGCGATTCCCTCTCCGTCGTTCACGACCAAACCGGCTGTCCGACTTATGCAGGCGATTTGGCACACGCCATTATCGAATTATTACAACAACCCACCTCCCCGCGCGGCATCTTCCATTACTGTGGCAATAAATCGGCAACATGGTACGAATTTACCAAAGCCATCTTTCAGACGGCCCAACAATTAGACAACAGCTTCCGCGTTCCGGAACTGAACGCGATTACCACCGATCAATATCCCCTGCCTGCTCCGCGTCCGGCATACAGCATCATGGATTGCTCACGCCTAGAGACCGAGTTCGGTATCAAACCGTCCGACTGGCAAAAAGCCCTGCGCGAAATTCTCCGCAAAATCGACTGATAAGCTGATTCATCTATATCAAGGCCGTCTGAAAACATATTTTCAGACGGCCTCTTTGTTTCTTTTATATCAAATGCTTTATCTATCCAGTCTGTCATTTGAAAAGTGCTACAATAGCCGTTTATTTTATTTTTCAGACGGCCTGACAATATGTGCAACCATCATCCCAAACATTCACACGATAACGACACCATCCGCATTCGCGGCGCGCGCACGCATAATTTGAAAAACGTCGATTTGGACATTCCGCGCCACAAGCTGGTGGTGGTCACGGGGCTGTCGGGCAGCGGCAAATCATCGCTGGCATTTGATACTTTATATGCCGAAGGGCAGCGGCGTTATGTCGAGAGCCTGTCAGCCTATGCGCGGCAGTTTTTACAGATGATGGACAAACCCGACGTCGATTTGATCGAAGGCCTGTCGCCTGCGATTTCCATCGAGCAGAAATCCACCAGCCACAATCCGCGTTCCACCGTCGGCACAGTAACGGAAATCCACGATTACCTGCGCCTTTTATACGCCCGCGTCGGCACGCCGTATTGCCCCGAACACAATCTGCCGCTGTCCAGCCAGACCGTGTCGCAGATGGTTGATGCCGTATTGAAGCTGCCGGAAGACACGCGCGTGATGATTCTTGCACCGGCAGTGCGCGAGCGTAAGGGCGAGTTTGTCGATTTCTTTGCCGACTTGCAGGCTCAGGGTTTTGCGCGGGTGCGCGTGGACGGCGAGGTCTATCAGCTCGAAGAAGTACCGAAGCTGGAAAAAAACATCAAACACAACATCGATGTCGTCATCGACCGCGTGAAAGTAAAAGCCGACATCAAACAACGACTGGCGGAAAGTTTTGAAACCGCGCTACGCCACGGCAACGAGCGCGCGCTGGCGATGGAAATGGACAGCGGTGAAGAACATTGGTTTTCCGCGCGTTTCGCCTGCCCCGTGTGCTCGTACAGCCTGCCCGAATTAGAGCCGCGCCTCTTTTCCTTCAACAACCCGATGGGCTCCTGCCCGACTTGCGACGGCTTGGGCAACACCAATTTTTTCGATCCCGAAAAAGTGGTCGCCCATCCCGAATTATCCTTAGCCGCAGGCGCGATTGACGGCTGGGACAAACGCAACCAATTCTATTTCCAAATGATTCAATCGCTGGCGCATCATTATAAATTTGATGTCAACGCCGCTTGGGAAAGCCTACCGGAAAAAGTGAAAAAAGTCGTGTTACACGGTTCGGGCAAAGAAGTCATCGACTTTACCTACCTGTCCGAACGCGGCACCACCTTCAACCGCAGCCATGCCTTTGAAGGCATCATCCCCAATCTCGAACGCCGCTACCGCGAAACAGACAGCGAAACCGTGCGCGAAAAACTGCGCGAATACCAAAATCACCGCGCCTGCCCGAGCTGCGGCGGCGCACGTTTGCGCAAAGAAGCGCGCTACGTTTACGTCAGCGGCGAACCGTTGCACGAAGTCTCCGCCTGGCCGCTGACCAAAACCCACCAATTCTTTGAAACGCTGGATTTGGACGGCAACAAAAAACAAATCGCCGAAAAAATCCTCAAAGAAATCACCGAGCGGCTCGGCTTCCTGATCAACGTCGGACTGGATTACCTAAATCTCTCCCGCTCCGCCGAAACCCTTTCCGGCGGCGAAGCCCAGCGCATCCGCCTCGCCAGCCAAATCGGCAGCGGCCTGACCGGCGTGATGTACGTATTGGACGAACCCTCCATCGGCCTGCACCAGCGCGACAACGACCGCCTGCTCGCCACCCTCAAACGCCTGCGCGATTTGGGCAACAGCGTGATTGTGGTTGAACACGACGAAGACGCCATCCGCGAAGCCGATTTCGTCGTCGATATGGGCCCCGGCGCGGGCGAACACGGCGGCAACGTACTGATTGCCGACACGCCCGAAAACGTCGCCAAATGCGAAAAATCCGTTACCGGACAATACCTCAGCGGCAAAAAATCCATTGCCGTGCCGTCTGAACGCACGCCCGTCAATCCCGACCGAATGCTCGTCCTCAAAGGCGCGCGCGGCAACAACCTCAAAAACGTTACCCTCGAACTGCCGCTCGGCTTGATTACCTGCATCACCGGCGTATCCGGCAGCGGCAAATCCACCCTGATTAACGACACCCTCGCCAAAATCACCGCCCGCGAACTCAACCGCGCCCAAGAAGAACCCGCCCCATACGACGACATCCACGGCCTCGAACACCTCGACAAAGTCATCAACGTCGACCAATCCCCCATCGGCCGCACCCCGCGCTCCAACCCCGCCACCTACACCGGCCTGTTCACCCCCATCCGCGAACTCTTCGCCGGTGTCCCCCTCTCGCGCGAACGCGGCTACAACGTCGGCAGATTCTCCTTCAACGTCAAAGGCGGCCGCTGCGAAGCCTGCCAAGGCGACGGCGTCATCAAAGTCGAAATGCACTTCCTGCCCGACGTGTACGTCCCCTGCGAAGTCTGCCACGGCAAACGCTACAACCGAGAAACCCTCGAAATCCAATACAAAGGCAAAAACATCAGCCAAGTCCTCGACATGACCGTCGAAGAAGCACGCGAATTTTTCGACGCCGTCCCCACCGTATCGCGCAAACTGCAAACCCTGATGGACGTGGGCCTCGGCTACATCCGCCTCGGTCAGTCCGCCACCACCCTCTCCGGCGGCGAAGCCCAGCGCGTTAAACTCGCCTTGGAACTCTCCAAACGCGACACCGGCAGAACGCTCTACATCCTCGACGAACCCACCACCGGCCTGCACTTCGCCGACATCGCCCTGCTGCTGGAAGTCATAGGCCGTCTGAAAGGCAAAGGCAACTCGATTGTGATTATCGAGCATAATCTGGATGTGATTAAAACTGCCGATTGGATTGTGGACTTGGGACCGGAAGGGGGTGATGGTGGTGGGAGGATTGTAGCTTGTGGCACACCTGAAGATGTGGTGAAAGCAGAAACTAGTTATACTGGT
This sequence comes from Neisseria sp. HMSC061B04, assembly GCF_001836705.1. NCBI lineage: Bacteria > Pseudomonadati > Pseudomonadota > Betaproteobacteria > Neisseriales > Neisseriaceae > Neisseria > Neisseria sp. HMSC061B04. The sequence goes on along the minus strand of NZ_KV830175.1, from coordinate 66,637 downwards.
AAATATTTAAAGAGCATAATATTATCCTAATTATTAAACTACACATGAAAGGCAATTTAAATGTGGATTCCTAAAAAACAGGATTGGCACGATTCTTGGAGTGATGATAAATTCTCTTCAATCAAATATTTCTTTGAAAGAATAAAACAAAAGGTAGATTACCAAGAGTCTATATCTAATATACATTCTACAACTTGTGGATTCTCACTTATTGATGAATTAATTGACGTAGGAGAATATGTATTAAAGAAAGAAAAGGCAATAAATAGATTTAGAAGCTTAATGAATGAAGCAAGAAATAAAGCCTTGCCTTTTAGTATCTATAATGATCCAATTATAAATGATAATTACAAAGAAATAATTAAATTTATTTGTTTAGACAAGAATAATGAACCAAACAATATTAAATTAGAGAACGTGCCAAAAATACTTCATAAATTACGAATATTTCAAAGAACATTACATAAAGAATATTATATTAAAATAATTGAATATGCAAAAAATGTTAATTTTACGGCTGGATTTGATAGAAATATTGATAACATAAATAAATTAATAAACTGCTTAATTCCTTATTTAATTCATACGGGATATTCACCTATATCAATTAGCGATGTTGCATATAGATATATAAAAAAACCCGCAAGCCCATCTCATGTTATTAATTTTTTAAACCGTTTCTCTAAAAAAAATTATAAATATTGCTTTGCTATTAAATTATTGAAAAATGAAGAAAGAAATAATATTGAATTGTTTTTGAAAGAGTTTTTCAATATTAACAAAATTAATTTTGAATATGAGATTAAAAATTTTGCAGAATTAAAGGAATTATTTCCTAGTAATATTCAACAACAAAACAATGATGCGGAGTTTATATACATAGTTGGCAAGTATTTTGATCCACATTCTTTTTTAAGAAAACTTTATGATTTCATGTTTAAATATTCATTAATAGCGGATTATGAAATTAAGCTAAATTTTATTTCTGATTATTTTGATAATATATATTGGAAATTTTCCAATGGTGATGTTTTTCAAAAATCAAGTTTCTATATAGATCCTATAAATATAAAGCAAAGAAAAAGTACATTGCATTCTACTTTATCTTCTTTACGAGTAAATGGGCTTAATTGTACAAATGGTAAAGTTAAAAATATGCCATACATAGAAAACATATATGATAGCCTTAGTTATTATAATCTATCCTTAAAATCTAGATCTATTGAAAATTCATTTCTTTTATTGTGGACTTCATTAGAAACTTTATTACCATTTTATGGCAAAAATAGTGATATTGAGTCAGTACAGGAATTTGTAAGTCAGACGTTGTCTCTTGGGGCAGTAGGTAGGGAATTAGCTTCATTTGTTAATAGATTGAAACAGACTGAATCGCAACATGACTATAAATTTAGGTTTTTTACTAAGGAAATTAATAATATACACATTGCTACAAAAGAAGAAATTTCCTCTATATATGAAATATTAACAAAAGATTATAGCAATGATAGCTTAGATCCGTATAATGAACTTAAAGAATACTCAGAACTTCTTACGAGCGAGTTTATTAGACTAAATAATATTTATAAAAACACAGAAGAAAGAATAAAACATTGGAATAATAAAATTAATACTTCTGAAACAGCCATAAGACTGCAGCTAGATAGAATTTATCTACACAGAAATCAAATAGTTCATTCTGGTAAGTTAATTAATGAATATAGCAATTTATGGAGACATTTGGAGTGGTATGTTGGAAAGTTAATATCTATATATATAATTCATTATTTAATTATAAAAAATAGAAACATAAGTCAATATGATATATACATTGACATTCTATCAAATAAATTCATAATAGACAATTATTTGCAAGGAAGGCTGAATGGAACTACAACGGAAGAGAGTTCAAGAGATTTTTTCTTGAAGAACTTACTTTTAGAATGGCAGTTCTAGTTATATACGATAAATCTAGCAAGATTAAGGTGTGGCTCCGCCACGCAAGCGATTACAAATGCCTCGCATCCATTCCGATTTTTCAGCTAGCCTTCCAATCCACCAAGCAAGGCAGCCTGAAAAACCGATACGGCAAACCCAACCCGCCAACCGCGTGCGTGGCTACGCCTCACACCCCACCTGTAAATTACACGAAACTTCAAAACCAACATGTAGAGTGTATGCGGTACGCACGCACGCGGTTGCTTGATTGGCGGTTTGCCGTTTCAACTTTTAACTTCGTTGAAGCTAGCGCTTTCAGCAAGCTGTAGCCCGCATGCCCAACCCACCGTATGAGTAGCTATGCCACACATCTCACTTGACTTTAAGGTTTATTTATCTAGAAATTATTTTGTCATCTTGACACATTAAAAAAATAAAATACAATCAAACATTTTTACTATTATCTCAAATTTAGAAGTAACCATTATCATGGGTATTAAAGACTTTCTCTCCACTCTGCTAAAACGAAAACAAGAAGAAGATAAAACAAAAATCCAAGTAAAACAAATTGTTGTGGAAATAGAACAAGAAAATTTAGCATCTACTCAAGACAACCAAGAATTAGAGCTAGAATCAGACGAAGACAATTCCGACATTCCTCAACCCGTACAAGAACTCAGCACTGTCATTAAAAGCATTCCCGGTATCAAACTTGCTACGGTAAATCGCTATATGCTATTTGAAATCACATCGGATGATTTTACGCTTCCCATATTTGGTGACTATCCGTTAGGTGCATTGAAACGGACTGATGGCGGTTTATCGGACGAAATCTTGATTTCAATCGACTTCATGATTACACGTGATGAAACGGGTTTGAAAGCATTAGAGTTTTTGTCATGGTGGGTACGCGACCATGCACGAGGTGGAGATAGTATCCAACTGCGCGCTCTGGCTCTTCCCCCAATCCCTGAGCAGTTTGGTAAAACGCTGACGTTCACCATTGACTATTTCTATACCGATCCTGAACAGGATATCGATAAACTACTGAATAGTATCCAAGAACTAGCCGATAGTTTAAACGATGCAAAAATACAGTATTTAAACAAATAAGCTCTGCCTGTACACTTTAGCAAACCGTAGCCTGTATATCCAGTCAACCGCGTGCGTGGCTACGCCACGCACCCTACCTATGAATTACACGGAACTTCAAAATCAACATGTAGGGTGTGTACGGTACGCACGCACGCGGTTGTTTGATTGATGGCTTTCTGTTGTAAATTAAACTTAGTTGAAACTAACGCTTTCAGACGGCATGAAAAATGGCCGTCTGAAAACTAAAAATGCTTTATCCCAAACACTCTAGTTCACAAAACAAAAAACGGATTCCAAATCATTGGAATCCGTTTTTCTCTAAAGCTATCCGAATTATTTAGCTTCTTCTTTAGCGTCTTCGGCAGCTTCTTTGGCATCTTCCGCTGCGTCTTTTGCATCTTCTTTAGCCTCTTCAGCGGCATCTTTGGCTTCTTCGGCTTTCTCTTCAGGAGTTTCGGCAGCAGGTACGCCTTTCAAAGCGTCCAAAGAAGTTTTACAAGTTGCATCGCGTTGGTCTGCTGGCAGGTTTTTCAACGCTTCTTTGGTTTGTTCGAAAGATTTTTGCATCATGTCTTTGGTTGCAGCATCTACGTCTTTAGTTGCTTCGGCAAATGCTTTTTCATACTCGTCACAAACGGCAGAAGAAGATGAGCCTGAACCGCCGCATGCTGACAGGGACAGGGCTGCCAACAAAGCCGCCAATAAAGCTGATGTTTTCATGTGTCTCTCACTTTTTTAAATTTAGGTTAAAGAAAGTTATATGTTAATTCATTATATGAAGGTGTCAAGAGTTTTTGTTTAATTTAATCAGAACTATATCATTGAAAGAGCCTGCCTATTTCAACATGATCAAGGCCGTCTGAAATTTCAGACGGCCTTAGGTTTGCAAGCAATCTTTTTTCAACGATTACGCCGCTTTACGGTGATAATGTCTAAGCGCATGTTCTTTGCGACGACCGCTGGAGAAGGCCGAGACGCGTTTCAGATAGCCGATGACGCGGGTGCCGTAGTCGATGTCGTGGCTGCCGCAGGCGGAACAGGCGTGCAAGGTACGTTTGTCGATATGGCCGCATTCGTTGCAAATAGTGATGCGCACGTTCACGCAGAAGTAGTTGCAGCCAGTTTGCGCGGCGATGTCCAAGAGCGAGCGGTAGCCGGATTCGGGCAGGGCTTCGTCGAGGTTCAGGTGCAGCGCGGAGCCGCCGTCGAGCCAGTCCACCAGTTCTTTGCCGTGCAGCAGGAATTTGTCGAGCGCGTTGATTTCTTCGTCTTCGACGACGTAGAAATAGGAGTTGTAGCATTCGCGGCTGACTTTGTAGCCGCCGGCTTTGTCCCATTTGGCGTTTTTCACGCCGAGGTTTTCGGCGGGAACGAACTCGGTGTTGAACTTCACGCCATAGTGTTTGCTGGCGGCTTGGTTGGCTTCAAATATGGTTTTCAGACGACCTTGGACGAAGTTGATGTAATCGTCGTTGTAGCCGACTTTGATGCCTTGCGATTCGGCTGCTTCCGCCATGCCGTTGATGCCGATGGTGAGGAACTGTTTGTCCAGCGTGATGAAGCCTGCATCGTAAACGGGCAGCATTCCGGCAGCTTGGTATTCTTCCATCAGTTTGCGGTAGGCGTATTGGTATTTGTGGATTTTGGCCACTTCGGCGGCAAGGTCGCGCCCGTCTTGTTCCAGCCGGTTCATGTTGATGGTGATGACGTTGATGGAACCGGTCGCCACGCCGCCCGCGCCGAGTGTGTAGCTGAAGGTGCGGTCTTCAATGGCGTTGCGCAGACGGCAGCAGGAAGCCAAGGAGTCGGGGTTGTCGGAAAGATAGACGAAGAAGGAATTGCCTTCCGCCAACTCTTTCACCATTTCGTCGGCGAACACGGTGTCTTTGCATTTGCCGCCATCGGTCAGCATCGCAGCGGTCACGACGGGGAAGGTCAAAACGGCTTTGGTGCGTTCCTGATTGAACCATTTGAGGAAGAAGTTTTGCAGCTTCGCCACGCTCGCCCACACTGATTTGCTGAAATCGGGGAAGACGAAATCGCCGAACATCGCATCGAAATAGTATTGATCGTAAACAGAAATATTCCAGAATACGCTTTGATAGCCGCGTGCGGCGGCAGGCTGGTTGATGCTGTACACCACCTGCTGCATATGGTTGGCGATTTCTTTGCCGTGGGTTTCCAAATAATCTTCGCCGTAGTCTTTGCGAGCGAAGTAGTCGAAATAGGTCAGGAATTCCACCGTCGCCACTGCGCCGGCAAACTGCGCGCTGATGGCAAACACTAGGTTGATAAACGAGCCGCAAAACGAAGCCAAATGCTGCGGCGCTTTGGATTCTCCGCCGAGTTTGCTTAAGCCGTCGAGCAGGAAGGGATACAGCGTAACCGACACACAATAAGGCTTGAGGCTGGTTTCGTCATGCACATAAATCTCGTGTGCCTCAATCTGGCGGATGTATTCGTCGGCAACGGATTGGTCGAAAATTTCGGCGATTTTGCGCGACACTTGGGCGCGGTTAATCTGAACGAAAAAGTCTTTCATGATCTCCGCTTCCATCGTAGCGATGTTTTTCTGGGTAACGTTGGCGTTGGCGTCCATTTTCGAGCCGTCCGCCGCGTTTTGCGCGCTGATGTAGTCACGCATGAATTGTAGTTTTCCGTTTAACTGTTCGGGATGCAGCCGAATCATGTTAATTCTCCTGTATGGTTTGGTTGATTTATTAAACAATGACGGTTGGGCCGTCTGAAACATCGCTGTCAGCGAATACAATAAATTCAATTTAAATCAGTGCAATACAACACCGGGCTAAATTGAAGCTACTGGAAAAACTTTAGGCGCAGGTTTGTCTTTGATAAACAAGCGGTTCAACACTTCGCCCGTGCGCAAATTGATAAACTTCTGATTGGTGGCCGGACTTTCTAAACCGCCCAACTCCATCTGCCAGCGGCCGGTTTTCAGATACGTCAAATAAGGCAGGATGCCGTCTGAAACCGCCTCCAGCTCTTCACGCTCCAGGCCGGTGTACAAACAGGCTTTCAAACCCGCCTGCGTCACAATGGCCAGCATTTTCTGCAAGGCTTCCGGCTGCCATTCTCCGCCCATAAACAACACGCACGTAATCAATCCGCGATAGCGTTTCAGACGGCCTTTTAAATAATCCTCGGTCAATTCCGTGCCGATGCCCTCTTTCCATGTATCGGCACTATGGCAACCTTTGCAACGCAGCGGACAACCGGAAAACAGAAACGCCAACGACACTTCGCCCGGCACTTCCTGCCAAACAATTTGCTCGATTGTGAATTTCAAACCGCTCATTGCAACGCCATAAAACACAAGATATGGTGTGCATTAAAACACAATACTACTAGATATGGTATTTTATTTAACAATCCATCTTTATTTTGTAATAGGTTTTTATAATTTGATAGATTGTAAATTTCAATAATTATATCTACACGGCTCCTTTGATAAAGGCCGTCTGAAAACAATTTCAGTGCATTAATATCAAAAAAGAAAAGCAAACTCCGTTATAACAAAGACGGTTTTAACAAATCAAAAAAGGCCGTCTGAAATCATCTTTCAGACGGCCTTAATTTCAGGTTTTAACCCCGATTCGAACCTTTAACCATATCCATCAAAAACAATCGGCAATCCAAATTACCGTTAAACAAAGGAATTTTCCGCTTCGGAGAAAGGCGCATAAATTTCGGCATATCGCGATCGCCGGTAAACATTCCTACCAGCCAGCCGGCGTAATATTGTTTCAACCATGTGCCGAGTTGCGGATATAAAGCCTGCAAAGCTTGAACTTCCGCAAGGCGCACGCCATAAGGCGGATTGGAAATCATAATGCCGTGTTCGCCGTTTGGACGCACGGCCTGCGCATCTTGCACGTCAAAGCGGATGAAATTATCCACTTCGGCGGCTTGGGCATTAGCCAATGCGGCGCGGATCATATAACGGTCGTTGTCGCTGCCGGAAATGGGCGCGGCGGCCGGTTTGATTTGTTTTTCAGCCTCACGGCGCAACGCTTGCCATTTTTCTTTGTCGAAGTTTTGCAGTTTTTCAAAACCGAAACGGCGCATCAAACCCGGCGCACGGCGTGTCGCAATCCATGCAGCCTCAATGGCAATCGTGCCGCTGCCGCAAAACGGGTCTTGGAAAGGCTGCGTACCATCGTAGCCTGCCAAAAGCAGCAAACCTGCCGCCAAGTTCTCTCTCAATGGCGCTTCGCCGGTATCCTGACGATAGCCGCGTTTGAAGAGTGCTTCGCCGGAAGTATCGATAAAGATTTCCACATTGCGCTCATCGATAAAGGCATGAATGCGGATATCGGGATTGATTTTGCCCACGCTCGGACGCGCATCATAAATATCGCGGAAAGCATCGCAGACGGCATCTTTGATTTTCAAACCGACAAAATCCAAGCTTTTCACATTGGCACGCTTGCCTTCGACTTTAACTTTAAAGGTCTGCTCCAGCTTAAACCAACCTGTCCAATGCAGATTTCGTGCCAGTTTGTAGATATCGTGTTCGTTGCGATAACCGCCTTTGGTCAAGCGCAGCAAAACGCGGCTGGCAACGCGCGAATGCAGGTTGATGCGGTACACCTGCTCCATCGTGCCTTTACATGCGACACCGCCGTCAACAGCGCGGATATCCTGACATGCCATGCTGTCGAGTTCCTGCGTCAAAGACCCTTCCAAACCGCGAGGACAAGTGATAAAAAGTGAATAAACCGTCATATAAAACCTTTCCGGGTAGGGCTATCCGAACCACTCGGATAACAAATAAAAACAATATTATAGCCGAAAAACCAAAAGGCCGTCTGAAACTTCAGACGGCCTTTGAATAAAGCTTGCTTAGTGATCCAAACTGTCAGTTTCCACCTTAACCGCTTTATCGGTTTTGTCTTCCGGCAAAACCAGGTTCAACAATACTGCCATAATACCGCCTGCGGAAATTGAGTTTTGGAACAATACCGGCAGGTTTTTGAACACTTCCGGCTCAAACGCCACGCCCAAACCCAAACCGACAGAAGTCGCCGCGATAACCGCTTCACGGCGGCGAATACCGTGGCTGACCAAAATCCGCACGCCGGCAATCGCAATCAGGCCAAACATCAATACCATCGCGCCACCCAAAACCGGACTCGGAATTGTGGTAAACGCGCGGCCGATAACAGGGAACAAGCCCAACAATACCAAAATCGCCGCAATATATTTGCCCACATGACGCGAAGCCACGCCGGTCATTTGAATCACGCCGTTGTTTTGCGCAAAAGTAGTCAAAGGCAAAGAGCCCAGAGCAGTCGCAATCACAGACACCAAACCATCTGCCAACACACCGCCGCGCAAGCGTTTGGTATATTCCTCACCCTCAATCGGCTGCTCGGAGACCATCGCAGTCGCCGTCAAATCGCCCACTGCTTCAAATACGCTCAACAAGAAAATCGCACCGGCGACAATAAACGCGTGCCAATCAAATGCAAAGCCATATTTAAACGGAACCGGCAGGGTAATCAGCGGCAGGTTTTGCAGGGCGGAAAAATCCACTTTGCCCAAAAACAGCGCAACGATATAACCGACAATCAAACCCACCGCAATGCCGCTCATGCGCAGCAACGGATTTTTCAAGCAGTTGAAAACCAAAACAATCAACAACACCAGCGATGCCAGACCCAAGTTTTCCATCGAGCCGAATGTACCGTCTGCTTTCGCACCGAAGCCGCCGCCAAAGTCAGTAATGCCGACATGCACCAAGCTCAATCCGATCAACATCACGACCACGCCGCTTACAGTCGGCGTAATCACTTTTTTCAAATAAGGCAAAAGCCAAGCGGAGAAGCACACCAAAAACGCGCCGACAAAGGACACGCCCAAAAGCGTTGAAATCATCGCATCTTCAGTCAAACCGCCCTCTTTCATGCCGGTACCGAGCGCAATCATCACGGTTACAAAAGAGAAATTGACCGACTGAATCGACAACATGCCCGAACCGACCGGCCCGAAACGGTTGACCTGCAAATAAGTACCGACACCAGAAGCCACCATCGCCATTGACACCAAATAAGCCGTCATTTCAACCGGCAGCTCCAACGCCCCTCCGACAATCAGCGCCGGCGTAATCATCGGGACAAAAATAGCCAAAAGGTGCGTAACCGCACTCAACAACGCATTCCCAAACGGCGGCTTGTCTTCCAAACCGTAAACCAAATCAGGCGAACCGGCCTGTTTATCTGTCATTTCGGCCATAATGACCCTTTCTTAAGAATCGTTAAAAAATATTAAGATGCGCATTTTAACTAATTTAAAATGTATCAGCAAATTCAAAATCATCAGGCCGTCTGAAAGTTTTGCCCGATCATTTTCAGACGGCCTCAAACAGCCTTAACACATTTTAATCCTTGACAGTATTTTTCCATCTTAAAACAAACAAACTAATGATTTAAAAATGTATTATTCATTAAGATAATGACAAATCACGATTAAACGGCCTGGCCTCATAGCGGATATGTTTCACACAAACAACAAAGTAAGCTACAATCCGATGAATAATCCACCCACATTATAAAATTAAAGGTTTCCGTATGTTAAAAGGCAGTCTGGTTGCCCTGATTACCCCGATGAATCAAGACGGCAGCATCAACTACGAACAACTTCGCGACTTAATCGACTGGCACATTGAAAACGGCACCGACGGCATCGTCGCAGTCGGCACCACCGGCGAGTCAGCCACCCTGCCTGTCGAAGAACATTTGACCGTTATCGAAGCCACCGTCAAACACGTCAACAAGCGCATTCCCGTTATCGCCGGCACAGGCGCCAACAATACTGTCGAAGCCATCGCCCTTTCCCAAGCCGCCGAGCAAGCCGGCGCGGACTACACCTTATCCGTCGTCCCCTATTACAACAAACCTTCCCAAGAAGGCATTTACCAACATTTCAAAGCCATCGCCGAAGCCACTTCGATTCCGATGATTATTTATAATGTTCCCGGCCGCACCGTCGTCAGCATGAGCAACGACACTATTTTGCGCTTGGCCGAAATTCCGAATATCGTCGGCGTGAAAGAAGCCAGCGGCAAAATCGGCAGCAACATCGAATTGATCAACAGCGTTCCTGAAGGTTTTGCCGTGTTCTCCGGCGATGATCCTACCGGCCTGCCCTTCATGCTGTGTGGCGGCCACGGCGTGGTAACTGTCGCAGCCAACGTTGCACCGAAACTCTTTGCCGACATGTGCCGAGCCGCCCTTGAGGGCGATATTGCGACCGCCCGTCGTCTAAACGAGCAACTTATCCCAATTTATAACACCATGTTCTGCGAGCCCAGCCCGGCCGCGCCCAAATGGGGCCTGAGCTTATTGGGCAAATGCGAACCCCATGTTCGTCTGCCTTTGGTTGCACTGACCGAAGACGGTCAAGCCAAAGTCCGAGCCGCTCTGGAAAAATCAGGACAAATCTGATCCGGAAATAAGGCCGTCTGAATCCCAAACACCTTTTCAGACGGCCTCCCTGTTAAGAACTTCATCCACAGGAAAACAAGATGACCTATATCAAACCCATCGTAGTAGCCCTCGCCCTGATTAGCATGACTGCCTGTTCCGGCAGCAAAAAAGAACAACCCAAACTCGACTATCAAAGTCAATCGCACCGCCTGGTCAAACTGGAAGTACCACCTGATTTGAACAACCCGGACCAAGGCAACCTCTATCAATTACCGGCAGGCAGCGGTGCCGTCCGTGCCAGCGACTTCAACAAACGCCGCACTCAAGCCGTACAACAACCTGCCAATGCAGAAGTTTTGAAATCCGTTAAAGGCGTACGCCTTGAGCGTGACGGTAACCAACGCTGGTTGGTTGTCGATGGCAAATCGCCTCGCGAAATTTGGCCGTTGCTGAAAGTATTCTGGCAAGAAAACGGTTTCGACATCAAATCCGAAGAACCGGCCATCGGCCAAATGGAAACCGAATGGGCTGAAAACCGAGCCAAAATCCCTCAAGACAGCCTGCGCCGCCTGTTGGACAAAGTCGGCTTGGGCGGCATCTACTCCACCAGCGAACGCGACAAATTCATCATCCGCATCGAACAAGGCAAAAACGGTTCGACCGACATCTTCTTCGCCCATAAAGGCATGAAAGAAGTTTATGCCGACCGTAAAAAAGACACCACCATGTGGCAGCCAAGCGAGAGCGACCCTAACCTCGAAGCCGCATTCCTCGCGCGCTTTATGCAATACTTGGGCGTTGACGGCCAACAAGCCGAACAGGCCCTGACCCAAAGCGTTGCCGCCCGCAACAATGCTTCTGAGTTGGCCCGTGTGGACAACGGCACCCTGCTGCTGGCAGGCGATTACGGCCGCAACTGGCGCCGTACCGCACTTGCGCTCGACCGCATCGGCCTGACTGTTATCGGTCAAAATGCCGAACGCCGCGCTTTCTTAGTTCAACAAGCGCCAACCGAAGGCGAAGCAGTTGCCAATAAAAAACCCGGCCTGTTCAAACGCGTATTTGGCAAAGGCAAAGCAGAAGCGCCAAAAACTTATCCTGAAATCATCGTTTATGTTGAGCCTATCAACAATGGCGCACGCCTCCATCTGTTGAACAAAGACGGCAGCCCATACAAAGGCAGCGATGCCTCCACATTGTTGAGCCGCCTGCACACAGAATTGCGTTAATCCGTTATTCGACTTAAGGCCGTCTGAAATATTCAGACGGCCTTTTTAACGAATCCGGCATGGTTTCAAATTCCCAATCTGACGTTATAATCAAAACATTTTTTCCCTTTACCCAAGCTGCCATGACCCGACAAAAAGCCTATCTGATCCTGACTGCCCTGTTTACCCTGATGTTTATCGTACTGATTCTGTTGGGCGCTTATCTTCTGAGCATTCACAGCAAACAATTCGCCGTTGCCGCCTTTCTGTTTGCCTTTGCTGCCGTTTTTGCCCAAATCGGCAGCCTTGCACTTTACATCCGCCACAAAGCACGCGCGCAAATGGCCCGTATGCAGCAAACCGAAACCCATTAAGGAAAAACCATGTTTGAAAAAATCGTCCTTGCCAGTGGCAACGCAGGCAAACTCAAAGAATTTGCCCGCCTCTTTGCCGACTTAAACATCGAAGTCCTGCCGCAATCGCAGTTCAATACGCCCGAATGTCCCGAGCCGTACCATACCTTTGTTGAAAATGCCCTGGCTAAAGCACGCCATGCCGCCAAATACAGCGGCTTACCGGCACTTGCCGACGATTCCGGCATCTGCACCAACGCCTTAAACGGCGCACCCGGCATTTTCTCCGCACGTTATGCAGGCGAAAACCCCAAATCCGATGCCGCAAACAACGCCAAACTGTCTGCAGATCTTGCCGATAAAGACGACAAAAGCTGCTACTACGTCTGCGTACTCGTACTCGTCCGCCACGAAAACGACCCGCAACCCATCATCGCCGAAGGCATCTGGCGCGGCCAATGGCAGTCCGAAGCAGCCGGCACAAACGGCTTCGGCTACGACCCTCATTTCTATCTGGCCGAACACGGTTGCACCGCCGCCGAGCTTGACCCTGAAATCAAAAATGCCGAAAGCCACCGCGCCCAAGCATTGCGTGAATTGTTAAGAAAAATCGAAGCCCTCTGAACAATAAAAACGTCGTCTGAAAACCCGCCACACCGTTTTCAGACGACGTTTTTCATCCCGTTTATCCGTAAAACGCACCATCAAAGGAACAAAACTTATAAAATTTTTTCAAAAACTTATAATATCCAAAAAACAGCAAATATCCTTACTCAAAAATCCCCATCATAAAAACATAAAACACATTCTACAAACCACTCCTTGAAAATTGATTACCGTCCTCCCCCGACGGAGCGCCTGTTATAAAGATAATACAAGGAGTCATCACATGAGAAACTACCCCTTCAAAACCATCGTCGCCTGCCTCAGTATTTTGTGGCACAGCCCGCACCTGTGGGCAGCAGATGCGGCTACCCCCAACACCGCCGTCCTCGACACTATTGAAGTCCGCGGCAAACGCCTGACCAAAGACCAGAAAGGCGAAGCGCAGCAATACAGCAAAAACGTCTCCAACGCCTACCTCGGCAAAGAATACCTCGAACGCTACCGCCCCGATGCCGCCGGCGACATCCTCAAAGGACTCAACGGCGTGTACAACATGAATACGCGCAATGCGGGCAGCGCGATTACGCCCAGCATCCGCGGCATCGCCGGAAAAGGCCGTATCCCCGTTACCATTGACGGAACGGAACAGACCGTCGATGTGTGGATGAACAATTACGGCGTTGCCGACAGAAACTATGTCGATCCCGCCCTGTTCCGCAGTATTGCGGTAGAAAAAGGGCCGTCGATGACCCAAGGTGTCAAATCGGGAGTAGGCGGTTCGGTCGCCATTCAAACCATTGAGCCGGAAGACATTGTTCCCGAAGGGAAAAAATGGGATTCAGATAAAAGGCAGTTTTTCGGGCAATACGGCCAAACCCCGCGTTGATAATTTGCAATACCTCGGTGTTGAAGACTACCGCACCATTCCGGGCAGGCCGACGGCAGACGGGGCGGCTGGCGCAGTCGCCGGAACGTTGGAACCTTATCAGGCACTCGATTTCCAAGAGAAAAACCCACCGCGCAGCCGCAGCAGCAAAATCGGCAATTTCAGAGACGACCGCTCAGGCATGGTTTCGGCGGCGTTTAAAACCGATATTTCAGATGGCCTGATTGCTTACAGCGACCGTAAAAAAGGCAATTACTTCAGCGGCAAACACGGGGCGGGCGGCTATCTGAACAATCCGGAATACGACCCCGACAATGCGGATTTCGGCAATACGGGCGCGACCATGATACCGAACATGGAGAAGCTCTATCGCCCCGGCGAAGAAGTGTTCAACAGTAACGTGGCGAGCAAAAGCCTGCTGCTGAAAAACAACTGGTATCTGCCTAACAACCAGAAAATCAGCCTCGGCCATATGCGCACCCGCGTCCGTTTTGGTGAAAACAACCCCTTTTACAACGCTATACTGCTGGGCTTCAGCAACGAGTTCAACTTCACCGGTAGGCCGCCGCTGGTCATACCTACGCAAACGCTCAATTCCACCATTGACACCAAAAGCCATAAAATCGGCTACGAATGGAAGCCCGAAGGCAGCCGCTGGATAGATTTGCAGGCCAATATCTGGCGCACCCAAACCACCGGTTCCCGCCATCAAAGTGGCGGGCCGGATTTGGCCGTTACCTACGGCGATCAGGAATACGACAAGTGGGCGAACTGCTTTGTCCACAATAAAATTCCCAATGAATTTATCGGCAGGCACATCAGCGAAGGTATAGGTTGCCGCGAGCTGGTTGCCGAAGGTTTGGTTCCTGCCGAAGAGCCGAAAGATCCGCCTCCTGTACCCGGTGCATACCGTGTCAAATCAGGCGTAGAACAGCGCACCCGCGCCACCCGTACCGGCGCCGACATCAGCAACCGCATGCACCTGACCGACAAGATCGCCATGACCCTCTCCGCCAACGTCCAATATGAAAAACTGGACGAATCCAACCGAATCACCAGCAACGACAAAGATATCTTCGACATCATCGGTGCCGCCACAGCCGCCACAGCCGTTGCCGGCCCGAGGGCGGGACGCCGCCACGAATGGGGTGCGGGAGTCGCTTTCGACTGGCAGGCGACCGACCGCCTGAACATTCAGGCAGGCATACGCTACGACAAATTCTGGGCTTACGACGATGCCTTGGCAAAAGCAAGGCGGGTGAGGAAAGATCCGTTTTATTCCGTCGATTTGCAAGGAGGGAAAAGCTCGGACGGCTATATCCTCGGCAGCTATATCCCCTATTACGAACTGATTGCAAATAAAGAAGAAGCGGAAGATGTGCGGAAAATCCTGAGGACAGAAGATGTTGACGAGTCAAATCGTCTGATAAACGAATTCCGCAACAAATACGGTTATGACTATAACGATAAAGGATATTCGATTAACGGAGAAAGGCAGACCGGCGAAGTCATCTATGCCAACGCAAACGGCGACAATCCACAGGTAGATAACCCGTCCTTCAACCACGACGAAGCCGTTTACCGGCAGAAAGAAGTCTATACACCCTATATCGACGGCAAATATCAAGGGCCGGTTTTCGCGCAAGGGCAATTTAACGAAAAAGTAAACAATCCTCAGGGATTGCAAGGCAGCTATTTCAAATATTTAAGCAATGCGACAATAGATGATGTTAAAACACCCTATCTGCAAAAAAAAGAGCGGGCGACTACGATGGGCAGTACCGGCGGCCACCGCCTCTATAAAAAACCTACCAACGAAGACGAAGTATGGCCCATGCCTAAACACCTGAAAGCCAGCGCATGGTCGCCTGTCATCGCCGTCAGCTACGATTTGACCGACAACAGCCGCCTGTTCACCCGCTTCGCGCAGGCGACCCGCTTCCCCAGCATTTACGAAGCAACCACCACCAACGTCAACCTGCTGGAAGCCTACAATACCGAATTCAACCTGAAGCCCGAACGCAGTACCAACTGGGAAGCAGGCTATTCCTTCAATTTCGCCCCCTACTGGCAACGGCTGAAACACGGCAACATCCGCCTGACCTACTACAACAACACCATCAAAAACGCCATCGATATTACCGAAAACAAAAACCTGACCCAATACGACAAGAAACAGACCAGCGGCATCGAGCTGCAAAGCCGTATCGACAGCGGCAAATGGTTTGCCTCATTCGGCGCAAACTACCGCCTGAAGCAGCGCACCTGCGACAAATCGACCGCTTTCAATTACGACGTCTATAACAACCGTATCCCCGAATGTATCGACGGTGGCTTCGGCGCTACCCGTTTCTATCAAACCATGCAGCCGAAATACTCGCTCAACCTCGATATCGGCACCCGCCGCTTCAATAACAGGCTGGAACTGGGCATGCGCGGCATCTACCACAGCACCGTCGATACCGGCCAGCAGAACGAACTGGCACGTCAAGGCTTGGCGCGGATTATGCAGGCATCAGGCCGCCCCTACCACTGGCGTTCCGCCTTGGTATTGGATGCCTACGGACGCTACAACTTCGGCAAAAACTTGAGTATGAGCTTCAGCGTCAGCAACCTGACCAACCGCTATTATCTCGACCCGATGTCCAACGTTCCCATCCCCGCACCGGGACGGGCGGTTACCGTTGGGTTTACAGGTAAATTCTGACGGGGCAATGCTTGAGAGGTCGTCTGAAAATTTCAGACGACCTCTCCGACAAAAGCTGTTATGATGCCTGCGTTCCCGCCTGCCACGAAAACAACCCGCAACCCATTATTCCCAAAAGCCTCAGAGGGCAGGCGTTGCGGGAATTGTTGAAAAAATCGAAGCCTTATAAATCGATGATAGGTCGTCTAAAAACCCCGAAACGCTTTTTCAGACGACCCAAACCCACCACATCACGAAAGAAACTCATGTCCCCCAAACAAATCCTGATCGTCGCCGTCCGTTTGATCGTTTTAATCGGTATCGTACAAACGCTCAGCAGCATCGTTACCATATTTACCCAGTCTGGAAGCGAATATAACAGCGCACAACTCCTGTTGCCGCTATCCATCTACGGCTTTTATTTGGCCGCATGGCTGCTGCTATGGTGTTTCCCTGCCGCCATTGCCAACCGCCTGTTGCCCGAACATCTGCAAACCGTACAGGAAGCCCCAAAACACCCTGCACCATGGCTGACGACCGGTATTGTATTAATAGGCATATATACTGTTTTCCAAGCTATCCCCGACCTAATTTACCAGTTCTCTCTCTATCTTTTTGTACAGTCTATTGCTATCGACACACATACATCCGTTTGGGCGGACCTCGGCGCACAAAACCAAGCCGGTATACTTGCCAACATCGCGCAGCTTTTTATCGGCATTTTCCTGCTATTCGGTGCACCCAAACTCTCATCTTGGATGCGCAAAAGACTTTAACTACATAAAAACAACAGGCCGTCTGAAACCTTCAGACGGCCTACCTCACATTCATTCCCATGCCCAAGCCCACATCTGAAGAATTGGCAGCCTTTGCAAAACACGTTGCTGCCTTCATCCCAACCACACCTGACGAACTTCTGCAACTCATTGACAGTCAAAAAACTGCTATCGTCTTTTTAGGCAAACCAAGCTGTTCATACTGTCGCCGTTTTGTTGCAAAACTGTCTACCGTTTCCTTAAACAAGCAGCTTACCATCCGCTTTACAGACAGCAGCAACAAAGCGGCTTTGAAAGATTTTCGTGAACAACACGGCATCAAAACTGTTCCCGCATTACTCAACATCTCACAAGGCAAAATAAAATTTGTCTGCAATTCCAAATTATCAGAAGAAGAAATTGAAGCTTTTTTGAGTGCTTAGACTGCGCAAATTTCCTACTGATTACTTTCCCGGCCGACATTTCAGTTAAAATAACGGCCCTAAAAATTTCAGACGGCCTCGAGCCTCAACACATATCATGACCCAAATCACCTTCCAACGCCCCGGCCAGCTAACCGCCCTACCTCCTTTATCACTCTACATCCATATTCCTTGGTGCATCAAAAAATGCCCGTATTGCGACTTTAATTCCCACAGCCTGAAAAACGGCCTGCCGGAAGAAGTCTATATTGATGCCCTATTAACCGACTTGCAGCTTGAGTTGCCGAATATTTGGGGCAGACCGGTGGAAACCATATTCTTCGGCGGCGGTACACCCAGCCTGTTTCAAGCGAAATCGATTGACCGTTTGTTAAGCGGCGTACGTTCGCTGTTGCGCTTGCAACCCGAAGCGGAAATTACTTTGGAAGCCAATCCAGGCACATTTGAAATTGAGAAGTTTCAAGGATTTAAAGACGCAGGCATTACGCGTCTGTCTATCGGCGTACAAAGTTTTAACGACGATATGCTTGCCCGATTGGGACGCGTTCACAATGGCAAAGAAGCCCTGACAGCCATTGATACTGCCTTGAAATTATTTGAAAAAGTCAATATCGATTTGATGTACGCCCTGCCAAACCAAACGGTTCAGACGGCCTCAAACGATGTGCAAACCGCTATCGCAACAGGCGTATCGCATATCAGCGCATATCATCTGACCATGGAGCCGAACACGCCTTTCGGTCATACGCCACCAAAAGGTTTGCCGCAAGATGAAGCAGCATTGGATATTGAAGATGCCGTACATGGCGCATTGGAAAGCGCAGACTTTATCCACTACGAAACATCGGCTTTTGCAAAATCTGGTATGCAGTGCCGCCATAATTTGAACTACTGGCAGTTTGGCGATTACTTAGGCATAGGAGCAGGCGCACACGGCAAAATTTCCTATCCCGACCGTATCGAGCGAACTGTCCGCCGCCGTCATCCCAACGACTATCTTGCGGCTATGCAGAGTAATCCGCATGAAGCAGTTGAGCGCAAAACCGTTGCTGCCGAAGACCTTCCATTCGAATTCATGATGAACGCCCTACGCCTGACCGACGGCGTACCTGCCGCAATGTTGCAGGAACGTACCGGCGTACCCACTGCAAAAATCATGGCTCAAATCGAAACCGCCAGACAAAAAGGCCTGCTTGAATCAGACCCGACCGTGTTCCGCCCGACCGAACAAGGCCGTTTGTTCTTAAACGACTTGTTACAGTGTTTTTTATAAGTGCGGTTTTACAACAGTTGAAACATTTTTAGATTTGCTTAATTTACGACAAGAAAATACAATCAGAATAATTGTTGGGAACGACCAACCCCGGCGATTATCGACTACTTCTCATCCTACATTAAGGACAAAATCATGAAAAAAGTTCTGGTAACACTGATTGCTCTTTCCCTGCCTACATTTGCATTGGCTGATGCAACCAAAGGTTTTTATGTTCAAGCAGATGCTGGTTATGCTTCTGTTAACTTAAAAGACAACTCTGGTAGTGCTACATTCGACGAAAAAGTTAAAGGTTTTAGCCCACGTTTGTCTGTAGGTTATGACTTTGGTGATTTCCGTCTTGGTGCTGATTACACTCACTACAAATCTTTAGAAGAAAACTTCTCAAAAGGCTCTTTCCATTCAAAAAATAAAGCTAAATTCCAAAGTGTTGGCGTTTCAGCAATCTATGACTTCAATACAAATACACCTGTTAAGCCTTATGTTGGTGCTCGTTTAGGTATCAACCGCGTATCAGCTGATTTTACTGATACAGCTCCAGGTTACTACTACGAAGAAAATTATCGTAAAACTAAAACCGGTATTGGTGCAATGGCTGGCGTAAGCTACGAAGTAACACCTAATGTTGACTTGGATGCTGGTTACCGATACAACTACTGGGGTAAATTTGAAGAAACCAAATTACAATCCCACGAACTTTCTGCCGGTGTACGCGTAAAATTCTAATTTTTAAATACTTGGCATGAAGCAACGATTGCTTCATGCATCAAGTAACAAAAGGCCGTCTGAAACCTGTTTCTCAGGATTTCAGACGGCCTTTTAACTTCTTTAAATATATCTAACTTTTTGCTGCTTTTACTTTTGCTGCAAACCACAACGCCACAGCCGTACCCGCCATATCGGCAATGCCGTCCGCGATCGAACCTTGGCGCGTAGTAGTCAGAAATGCCTGAGCCAGCTCGCTTCCTACTGCAAACAATAAAGCGGCAAACAGAATGCCTTTATAGGGAATATTCCTATTGTCTTGAATAAATATTTTTGCACACAACCATGCCTGACCAAAAAACAGTCCGAAATGGCCGACTTTATCAAAATGGGGAAATGGTGGAGCGCTATTACCGCCCTCTTTGAAAAGTAAGGCATAAATGGCGGCGGCAAACCAGATAAAGGCAGCGGCAGTAAATTTGTTTAACGGCAAGGCTTTCATTTGTCGGCCTCTTCATCCAGCCATGTTTGGCAGATGTCTGCCAAGCGGACAAATTTCCCACCCCGCGCCTTCAAAATATCACGCCATTGTGCTACTTCTTCTGCATCCGGGGCATCTTCAATACTGCATTCGTAAAGGCAGAAGTCTAATGTTTCGCCAACAATGCCTGGGGCTTCGGTCTGCATCAGGCTGGTCAGTTCGTTCATATTTACTGTTTCTTTAATTGGTTTATCGCTAGCCAGACTGCGCCGTCTGTTTTCGGGCCGTCTGAACTAATGTGCAAGGCTGTCCGTTTGATTTGGGCACGCTTACTTACTGTGTAAAAAACGTGTTGCCTCTTCCCATTCGCCATTCAACACGGCCGACAATCCTTGCAGGGATTTGGCGATGGAATCATCAATTTGCTGTCTGTGTTCCGCCGACGGTTTATTCAACACATAACCGACAACCAGATTACGGTCGCCCGGATGATCAATACCTAAGCGCAGGCGGTAGAAATTAGGCGTACCCAAACGAGCCTGAATATCTTTGAGGCCGTTGTGTCCGCCGTTGCCGCCGCCAAGTTTGAATTTGATACGGCCGCATGGAATATCCAGTTCGTCATGAACCACCAAGATTTCCTCCGGCTTGATTTTGTAAAACTGAGCCAAAGCGGCAACAGCCTGACCGGAGCGGTTCATAAAAGTCATGGGTTTGAGCAGCCAAACATCACCATCAGGCGTAATGGCGCGTGCTACTTCGCCGTAAAATTTCTTCTCGTCTTTAAAATTGACTTTCCATTTCCATGCCAGTTCGTCCAACAGCCAAAAGCCGACATTGTGGCGCGTTTGTTCGTATTCTTGGCCTGGATTCCCCAAACCGACGATTAATTTAATTTTCAAGCTCATTACTGTTCTTTCAGTTTGACAGGCCGTCTGAAAAAGTTTCAGACGGCCTTGGATTTATTCTTGCCCGGCGCGTTTACGTCGCGCTTCTTTCGGATCAATCAATAATGGACGATAAACCTCAATCCGATCGCCATCGCGCAAAACAGTCTCGTCTTTCACCGCCTTGCCGAAAATACCCAAAGGCGCTTGTTGCAAATCCAACTCTGGGAACTCTACCTCCAAACCGCTTTGCTGAGCAGCTTCGCGTACGGTTGTCCCTTCGGCAACGGTCATGTTCTTCAACACTTGCCTATCGGCCAGTCCGTAAACAATTTCAATCTCAAGCATAGCGGCGGTCGGCCTCTTTAATAAAAGCATCCACCAGCGTGCCGGCGAGGTGGCCGAACACCGGGGAAATCATGGCAGAGAGTACGGCATTGGAGAAATCGTATTCTAATCTGAATTCGACTTTACACATATCATCGCCCAAATCGATAAATTTCCAAGTGCCGCGCAGGGTTTTAAACGGCCCTTCGAGTAAATCCATGCGGATTTCCTGACCCGGGATATTGTGGTTGTGCGTTGCAAACGACTGTTTGACGCGCATATAGTCCATAAACAGGCGCGCTTTGAGCTCATTGCCTTTGCGTTCGATGACTTCGGTCTTGCTGTACCACGGCAAAAATTTTGGATAGTCCTCGACCTTGTCCACCAGCTCAAACATTTCCTCAGCGCTATGCAGTACCAATACGTTTTTCTCGACTTTTTTCATGTGGTTGTAGACCTTGTTTTTGAATATTCGGGGTTCAGACGGCATGATTTAGAAAAATATCCGCCCAACTTTGGGACAAAATTCCCAATTTAAACCGCTTCTCCGTTTTGTTTCGCTTCCAGCCATTCCCAGCGTTCGAGCTTTTCCAAAAGCAGCATTTCGATTTCTTCCGCCCTGCTTTGCAATGCGCCTGCTTTTTCGTAATCTTTGAAAATTTCTGGATCGGAAAGCTGGGTATTGATTTCAGCCTGCTCGGTTTCCAAAACGGCGATTTCATCAGGCAGGGCGTCAAGTTCGCGCTGTTCTTTATAGGAAAGTTTGACTGTGCGGTTGGCTTTGGGTTTGACTTTCTCAGGCTCGGTAACCGCTTTAGGCGCAGAGGCCGTCTGAATTTTCTCTTCGCGCGATTTTGCGTCGATATAATCCTGATAGCCGCCGATGTATTCTTTCAGACGGCCTTGTCCTTCGAAAACAATGCTTTGGGTAATCACATTATCCAAGAACATACGGTCATGCGAAACAAGGAATACCGTGCCTTGGTAATCGCGCAGCAAGTCTTCGAGCAGCTCTTGGGTATCGATGTCCAAGTCGTTGGTCGGTTCGTCCAAAACCAGGATATTGGCAGGACGGGTGAAGAGTTTTGCCAGCAGAAGGCGGTTGCGTTCGCCACCGGAGAGCGATGAAACAGGACTTTGCGCACGGGCGGGGTGGAACAGAAAATCTTCCAAATAGCTCATTACATGCTTTTTCTTACCGCCGACTTCAACGTAATCATTGCCCTGTCCGAGCGTGTAAAACACGGTGTCGTTTTCGTTCAACGCGCTGCGGAACTGGTCAAAATAGGCAACTTCCTGCTTACTGCCAATACGGATTCTGCCGTAGGTCGGCTGCAATTCGCCCAGAATCAGCTTGAGGAAGGTGGTTTTGCCGATGCCGTTGGGGCCGATTAAACCGATTTTGTCGCCGCGCTGCAAGATGGCGAAGAATTTGTCCATGATGACTTTGTCGCCATAGGCAAACGAAGCGTGTTCCAGTTCGGCAATGATTTTGCCGCTTTTTTCGCCGCTGTCGAGCTTGAAGTTGACCTGCCCTTGTACGTTGCGGCGTTCGGCGCGTTGGCGGCGCAATTCTTCCAAACGGCGCACGCGGCCTTCGTTGCGGGTGCGGCGCGCTTCTATGCCTTTGCGTATCCATGCCTCTTCCTGAGCATGGAATTTATCGAAGAGGCGGTTGTGTTCCGCTTCAACCGCCAATTCCTGCGCTTTTTTCTCGCTGTATTTGGAGAACGAGCCGGGATAGGATCGTAGAATGCCGCGGTCGAGTTCGACGATGCGCGTGGCGATGTTGTCCAGAAAACGGCGGTCGTGGGTAATCACAACCAAACTGCCTTCAAACGCCTTGAGCAGGTTTTCCAGCCAGATAATCGCGTCGATGTCCAAATGGTTGGTCGGTTCGTCCAGCAGCAATACGTCGGGCTTCTGCACCCAAGCCTGCGCCAAGGCAACACGCTTTTTCTGTCCGCCGGAAAGGTTGCCGATTTTTTCGTTTTCCGGCAAACCGAGTTCGCCCAAAGTCTGCTTCACCGCCGCATCCAGTTTCCAGCCGTCCTTCGCTTCGATTTCAAGTTGCAATTCGTTGAGTTCTTTCAACAAAGCCTCACTCGAACCATTTTCCAACTCATGGCTGACATGATGATAACGGCGCAATAAATCGCGAATTTCGCCCAAACCTTCGGCGACGGTATCAAATACGGTTGCGTCCTTATCAAAAAAGGATTCCTGCGGCACATAAACGATTTTAAGGTTGTTTTGAACAATAATCTGCCCGTCATCGAGCTTTTGTACGCCTGCAAGGATTTTTAAAAACGAAGACTTACCCGCACCGTTGCGGCCGATTAAACCGATTTTCTCGCCGCTGTCGAGTTGAAAAGAAGTTTTGTCGAGCAAGGCGACGTGGCCGACGGCAAAAGAAGCATTTTCTACGGATAAGATATTCATGGGGAAACTTCAAAAAAGAAAAGGGGGACATTTTAACCGATTATCGGCAGATATTTGCCGACAATCATATGAAATTGAAAGTATCAGGCCGTCTGAAAGCGGTTTTCAGACGGCCTTCATTATTATTCTTGAACCTTCAAACCGAAATGCAGATAGGCTCGTTCGGTTGCTACGCGTCCGCGCGGTGTACGCTGCAAAAAGCCCTGCTGAATCAGATAAGGCTCAATCACATCTTCGATGGTATCGGTCGATTCGCCAATCGCAGCAGCCACGTTTTCCAAACCGACAGGACCGCCGCTGAATTTGTGCAGAATCGCCTCAAGGAATTTCCTATCCATCACATCCAAACCTTGCCCGTCCACATCCAGCATACTCAAGGCCGCATCGGCAATTTCCGCATCAATCACGCCGTTGTTTTTCACATCAGCGTAATCGCGTACACGTCGCAAAAGGCGGTTGGCAATACGCGGCGTACCGCGGCTGCGCTTGGCCACTTCCATCGCACCCTCTTCACCCATTTCCAACTGCAACAATTGGGCTGAACGGGCAACAATAGTCGCCAAGTCTTTGTTTTGATAAAACTCCAATCGGGACACAATACCGAAACGGTCGCGCAACGGATTGGTCAGCATGCCGGCACGGGTCGTCGCGCCTACCAATGTAAACGGCGGCAAATCGATTTTGACCGAACGCGCGGCCGGTCCTTCGCCTATCATGATGTCCAACTGATAATCTTCAAGCGCAGGATAAAGGATTTCTTCAACCACGGGGCTTAAACGGTGGATTTCATCAATAAACAGCACATCATGCGGCTCGAGGTTGGTCAACAAGGCTGCAAGGTCGCCAGCACGTTCCAAAACCGGGCCGCTGGTTTGGCGCAAATTAACGCCTAACTCTTTGGCGATAATGTGTGCCAAAGTAGTTTTGCCCAAACCCGGAGGGCCAAACAACAAAGTGTGGTCAAGCGCTTCGCCACGTTTTTTCGCCGCCTGGATAAAAATAGCCAACTGCTCTTTTGCTTTATCCTGCCCGATATAGTCATCTAAAGTTTTCGGACGTAAAGCGCGTTCAAGCAATTCTTCCTGAGCGGAAATATTTTGAGCAGTGATAATGCGCTGAGGT
Source organism: Neisseria sp. HMSC061B04 (assembly GCF_001836705.1). Lineage (NCBI taxonomy): Bacteria > Pseudomonadati > Pseudomonadota > Betaproteobacteria > Neisseriales > Neisseriaceae > Neisseria > Neisseria sp. HMSC061B04. The sequence continues at coordinate 41,985 of NZ_KV830175.1, read as the reverse complement.
TGTGCAGAAGTAAGATTATCGGTTTGTAACATAATGTTTCTAAATTCTAAGACCGTTCCCGACCCGTTGTTTCAGACGGCCCGAACAATCAGACAAAGCGGTTAAATTATGATTTTGGCCATTATACCTGATAAGGCCGAACCGCTTTCCTCTCAAATCTAAATCACACAAAAATTTTCGTTTTCAGACGGCCAAAGCAACGTATAATAAACGGTTAATTCAAATACCTATCGCATTCAGGAGAACACATGAGCCTCAAGCAAAAAGTCATCGCCATCGACGGCCCCAGCGCATCCGGTAAAGGGACAGTTGCCTCACGCGTAGCCGAAGCCTTGGGTTTTCTTTACCTCGACTCCGGTGCGCTTTACCGCCTGACCGCGCTTTACGCACAAAAACAAAATGTCGCTTGGACAGATGAAGATGCCGTCAGCACACTGGCAGAAACTTTACCCGCACAATTTGAAGGCAGCGCCGTATTATTAAACGGCGAAGATGTATCCGAGCAAATCCGTACCGAAGCGATTGGCATGGGCGCATCTGCCGTCGCGCAGTTGCCTAAAGTGCGTGCCGCCCTTTTGCAACGCCAACGCGACTTCCTAACCGAAAAAGGCTTGGTCGCCGACGGCCGCGATATCGGCTCGGTTATTTTCCCTGATGCCGCATTAAAAATTTTCCTGACCGCAAGTGCCAATGTCCGCGCCCAACGTCGTGCCAAACAACTCGGTATCCCATGCGAAGGCGTTGCATTCGAGCGTATTTTGTCGGACATTGAAGCGCGCGACGAAGCAGACCGCCGCCGCCCTGTTGCTCCGTTGAAACAGCTTCCCGACGCCCTGCTTTTAGATACTGATAACCTTTCTATCGAAGAAGCTGTAAAAAAAGTGCTTGATTGGTATCATAAAGTTTAAAATTTGGAGTATAATCGCGAAGTTTTCATTTCAGACGGCCTGTTAGCCCTATAACAAGGCCGTCTGAAAACATTTCCCAACCTGCCGCGCCAAGGACGGCAGGTCATTTCAAACCTAACCCGCACCCCTTGGCGGTGTACCGAAAAGAGTATATATGACTATGGAAAATTTTGCCCAGCTGCTGGAAGAAAGCTTTACCCTGCAAGAGATGAACCCAGGTGAAGTGATTACTGCCGAAGTAGTCGGCATCGATCAAAACTTCGTTACCGTTAACGCAGGTCTGAAATCAGAATCTCTGATTGATGTTGCTGAATTCAAAAACGCTCAGGGCGAGATTGAAGTTAAAGTTGGCGATTTCGTTACCGTTACCATCGAATCTGTTGAAAACGGCTTCGGCGAAACCAAATTGTCCCGCGAAAAAGCCAAACGCGCTGCCGACTGGATCGCTTTGGAAGAAGCTATGGAAAACGGCGACATCCTGTCCGGCGTTATCAATGGCAAAGTCAAAGGTGGTCTGACTGTTATGATCAACAGCATCCGCGCATTCCTGCCGGGTTCTTTGGTTGACGTACGTCCTGTAAAAGACACTTCTCACTTCGAAGGCAAAGAAATTGAATTCAAAGTGATCAAACTGGACAAAAAACGCAACAACGTTGTTGTGTCCCGCCGCGCTGTTCTGGAAGCTACTTTGGGCGAAGAACGCAAAGCCTTGCTGGAAAACCTGCAAGAAGGTTCAGTTATCAAAGGTATCGTTAAAAACATCACCGATTACGGTGCATTCGTTGACTTGGGCGGCATCGACGGTCTGTTGCACATTACCGACTTGGCATGGCGTCGTGTGAAACACCCAAGCGAAGTTTTGGAAGTTGGTCAAGAAGTAGAAGCCAAAGTTCTGAAATTCGACCAAGACAAACAACGCGTTTCCCTGGGTATGAAACAACTGGGCAAGATCCTTGGAGCGGCCTGACCCGTCGTTACCCACAAGGTACCCGCCTGTTCGGTAAAGTATCCAACCTGACTGACTACGGTGCATTCGTTGAAATCGAACAAGGCATCGAAGGTTTGGTACACGTTTCCGAAATGGATTGGACCAACAAAAACGTACACCCAAGCAAAGTTGTTCAACTGGGTGACGAAGTTGAAGTCATGATCCTGGAAATCGACGAAGACCGCCGCCGTATCTCTTTGGGCATGAAACAATGCCAAGCTAACCCTTGGGAAGAGTTTGCCGCCAACCACAACAAAGGCGACAAAATCTCCGGCGCAGTTAAATCTATTACTGACTTCGGTGTATTCGTAGGTCTGCCTGGCGGCATCGACGGCCTGGTTCACTTGTCTGACCTGTCTTGGACTGAAGCCGGCGAAGAAGCTGTACGCAAATACAAAAAAGGCGAAGAAGTTGAAGCCGTTGTATTGGCCATCGACGTTGAAAAAGAACGCATCTCTTTGGGTATCAAACAACTGGAAGGTGATCCGTTCGGCAACTTCATCAGCGTAAACGACAAAGGTTCTTTGGTTAAAGGTTCTGTGAAATCTGTTGACGCCAAAGGTGCCGTAGTTGCTCTGTCTGAAGAAGTTGAAGGCTACCTGCCTGCTTCTGAATTCGCCGCTGATCGCGTTGAAGACCTGACTACCAAACTGAAAGAAGGCGACGAAGTTGAAGCCGTTATCGTTACCGTTGACCGCAAAAACCGCAGCATCCGTCTGTCTGTTAAAGCGAAAGACGCTAAAGAAAACCGCGAAGCGCTGAATTCAGTTAACGCCGCTGCAACTGCCAATGCCGGTACTACCAGCTTGGGCGACTTGCTGAAAGCCAAACTGTCCGGCGACCAAGAATAAGGTTGCAGACATGACGAAGTCTGAATTGATGGTTCGCCTCGCAGAAGTGTTTGCCGAAAAAAATGGCAACCAACTGCTGGCTAAAGATGTCGAATACAGTGTAAAAGTCTTGGTTGATACCATGACCCGCTCACTGGCTCGTGGACAACGTATCGAAATCCGCGGCTTCGGCAGCTTCGACTTGAACCACCGCCCTGCCCGTATCGGGCGCAACCCTAAAACCGGCGAACGTGTGGAAGTACCTGAAAAACATGTTCCCCACTTCAAACCGGGTAAAGAGTTGCGTGAGCGTGTAGACTTGGCATTGCAAGAAAGTGCTCATTAATACTTAGTAGCAAAACGCCGCAGAAATGCGGCGTTTTTTGTTTTTTCAAAAAATACTAAAGCCAGCCCTTTTTACTTGCACTTTAATCGCACACTTTTCCAACTATATTGACAACAAAGCCTTTGCAAAAAACGCAGGCCGTCTGAAATCATTTATAATAGACCGACTATTCCATAATGAGAACATCATTCCGACTACTGTCCATATTATTGCGGATGATGTTTCGACTATCGCCAGCAAAACATAATAAAGGTTATACATGAGCAATAGAGACCAACTATTTACGCCACCGCCATTTGAAAACCACAGCCCATTGACTTGGTATCAGGCCGCCGCCGAACAACCCAACTTCATCCGTGACGAAGCACAAGCACGAGCCATTGAGTATTTGGATCGCTTGTGGACCGAGCTGATGATGTTCAAACGCAAACGCAACCGTTTTCTCGGCCGCAGCCTGCGTTCCCCTCAAGTGCCTAAAGGACTCTATTTTTATGGCGGCGTAGGACGCGGTAAAAGTTTCCTGATGGACGCTTTTTTTGGCTGCCTCCCTTATCGCCGTAAGCGCCGCGTGCATTTCCATGCCTTTATGGCCGAAATTCATCAACGGCTGAAAACTTTAAAGAGCGAAGCAAATCCTTTAAAAGCCGTTGCAGCAGAAATTGCCAAAGAAACACGCGTATTATGCTTTGATGAATTTCACGTCAGCGACATTGCCGATGCGATGATTTTAGGCCGTCTATTGGAAAACCTGCTGAGCGAAGGTGTTGTTTTGGTGGCCACTTCCAACTACGCTCCATCAGAACTCTATCCTCAAGGCCAAAACCGCAGCAGCTTTCTGCCAACCATCGCCCTTATCGAATCTAACCTAACCGTTTTAAATGTAGATGGCGGCGAAGATTACCGATTGCGCACATTACGCCCTGCCGAAATTTTCTTTGTACCCAATAATGAAGAAAACGAACAAAAACTGGCCGCTTTATTTAAAGAAATGAGCGGAATCTCTGAATTGAATCCGGGAATCAGCATTATTCATGGACGGGAAATTCCTCATAAAGCCCAGTCGGAACGCGCCATCTGGTTTGATTTCCGTGCATTGTGTTTCGGCCCGCGATCACAAGCCGACTATCTTTATTTGGCCGAACATTACGAGATGGTTTTTCTATCAGGATTGGAACGCCTGACCCCTCAAGAAAAAGCAGAAGCACGCCGTCTGACATGGTTGATTGACGTTTTATATGACTTCCGCGTGAAATTGTGCGCCACCAGTGCCGTTGGCGTAAACGATATTTATGTTGAAGGCGATTTTGCCGAAGAATTTACCCGTACAGCCAGCCGTATGGTCGAAATGCAGTCCGAAGTCTATTTGGAGCAACCGCACCTGACTTTAAGCAAATAATGCCTTTCCCAAAAAAGGGCGAAATTTGGTAAAATACACTCCCCTTGCCTTTGGGTTACGACAACTTACCTTTCAATAAAAACAAGGACATAATATGGCCATCGAACGTACGATTTCCATCATCAAACCCGATGCGGTAGAAAAAAACGTCATCGGCAAGATTTACAGCCGCTTTGAAGAAAACGGCCTGCGCATTATTGCGGCAAAAATGAAACAGCTGTCTGAGCGCGAAGCAAAAGAGTTTTATGCCGTACATAAAGGCCGCCCTTTTTACGAAGACTTAGTTAAATTCATGACACGCAATCCCGTCATGATTCAAGTATTGGAAGGTGAAAACGCCGTTGCTAAAAATCGTGAATTGATGGGCGCAACCAATCCGGCTGATGCCGCTCCAGGTACAATCCGCGCCGACTTTGCAGAATCTGTCAGCGTCAATGCTGTACACGGTTCTGACAGCGTGGAAAACGCTGCGATTGAAATTGCCTACTTTTTCAGCCAAAGCGAAATCTGCCCACGATAAAAGCAAAAAGCCTGTAGCCGCTTTACGGCCGTCCGATTCCATATCGGACGGCAAAACTGCTTTGTATGCCCTGCAAATGACAGGCCGTCTGAAACCCCTAAAGGCTTTTAAAGCAAAGCTGACCGATAAGCCTCTTTACTTTAAAAGCTTTATTGAGAAACATAAAAATACATGAAAACCAATCTACTGAATTACGATTTAAACGGACTGACGCAACACTTTGCCGAAATGGGTGAAAAACCTTTCCGCGCCAAGCAGGTAATGCGTTGGATGCATCAAGCCGGTGCACAAAACTTTGAAGAAATGACTGACTTGGCCAAATCATTGCGCGCCAAGCTGAATGAACAAGCCACAATCGAAGTGCCTAAATTAATGATGGCACAAGAATCTACGGATGGCACACGCAAATGGTTGCTGGATGTCGGCACGGGCAATGGTGTAGAAACCGTCTTCATTCCCGAAGCCGAACGCGGCACTTTGTGCATCTCTTCCCAGGTAGGTTGCGCATTGGAATGCACCTTCTGCTCTACCGGACGACAAGGTTTCAACCGCAATCTGACTGCCGCAGAAATTATCGGCCAGCTTTGGTGGGCCAATAAAGCCATGGGCGTTACCCCTAAAAATGAACGCGTTATCTCCAACGTGGTGATGATGGGCATGGGCGAACCCATGGCAAACTTTGACAATGTTGTTACCGCTTTGAGCATTATGTTGGATGATCACGGCTACGGCTTGAGCCGCCGTCGTGTAACTGTTTCCACTTCGGGCATGGTTCCACAAATGGACAGACTGCGTGATGCAATGCCTGTTGCTTTGGCCGTATCTTTACACGCATCCAACGATGAAGTGCGCGATCAAATTGTTCCACTCAACAAAAAATACCCACTCAAAGAATTGATGGCGGCTTGTCAACGTTATCTGGTCAAAGCCCCCCGCGACTTTATTACCTTTGAATACGTTATGCTCGACGGTATCAATGATAAAGCACAACATGCGCGTGAATTGATTGAATTGGTTAAAGACGTACCATGTAAATTCAATCTGATTCCGTTCAATCCTTTCCCAAATTCCGGCTACGAACGTTCTACCAATGAAAATATCCGTGTCTTCCGCGATATTCTGCAACAAGCCGGCTTTGTCGTTACTGTCCGCAAAACCCGCGGCGACGATATCGATGCCGCTTGCGGACAATTGGCCGGACAAGTACAAGATAAAACACGCCGCCAACAAAAATGGCAACAGATTTTGGTCGAACAATAAGGTTAATTATGAAAATCAAGTTCGGATTCGCTTTACTTACCGCACTGACTCTTTCTGCCTGCGCTTCCTCTTCCGGACCAAGCCCCAAAGAACGTGCCATTCAGGTTTCCAATATCAAAACCCAGCTTGCCGTGGAATATATGCGCGGCCAAAACTACCGCCAAGCTACCGAAAGTATCGAAGAGGCGCTTAAATTCAATTCAAAAAACGATATTGCTTGGCTGGTACGCGCTGAAATTTATCAATATCTGAAAGTCCGCGATAAAGCTCAGGAAAGCTTTCTTAAAGCATTGTCTTTAAAACCGGATAGTGCGGAAGTTAACAACAATTACGGTTGGTTCTTATGCAATCAAATGAATGCACCTGCCGAATCTATGGCTTATTTTGATAAAGCACTGGCCGACCCGACCTACCCAAGCCCCTTTATTGCCAATATGAATAAAGGCATTTGCAGCGCAAGGTTAGGCCAATACTCTTTGGCTCAAGCCTATTTGGAAAGGTCTTTGGCAGCCAATCCACAATTCTTCCCTGCTTTCAAAGAGCTTGCCCGAACCAAAATGATGGCAGGCAATCTGAACGATGCCGACTATTATTTCCGTCAATACCAAAGCAAAGTCGATGTCCTGCAGGCTGACGATTTGCTTTTAGGCTGGCGCTTGGCCACTGCCTTGGGCAATAAACACGCTGCATACGAATATGAAGCCCAACTTAGGGCAAACTTCCCTTATTCTGACGAACTACAAACTGTTACAACAGGCCACTAAATGGAAAATAACGATAAAATCAACTACGACACACAAGCCGCCAAAACACTGGGGGATGAATTACGCAAGCACAGAACTGATGCCAAAATCGATATTGAAGATGTTGCTTCACGTTTAAAACTGTCTGCCGAACAAATTGATGCCTTGGAAAAAGGGGAATATTCAAATTTTCCGGGTCTGGTCTTCGTCTCAGGCTATCTTCGTTCATATGCACGATTCCTCAAAATCGATGAACAAACCATCACCAAACATTTGCACTCGATTACTCCGCAACTTGAAGACCATGTATATGCAGTAACACGCAGCACCAACAGCGGCTTGAGCTATGAAGATGCTGAAAAACAGGGTTTCCCTAAATGGATATTGGGGGCAGCCGCATTGGCTTTAGCAATAGGCGGTGTTTACTTTTGGCAAAGTAAATCCAGCTATGAAAACGAACAGGCAAATATTCAAAACAGCAAAGATGTTGCCGATACGATGAAAACGCCTGCTTTGAAAACGGATAATGTTGCCGTTAGCGAAATGACCGAAGACGGTAAAAAAGAAATTACCAATAAGCCTGAAGCCGTCAATGAACAAGCAGCTTCAGCAGCTTCTGCCGTTGTAGAAGAAAAACCTGCCGTCAAAGTCGAGAAAGACGAACTGTGGATTAAAGTCCAATACCGAAGCAATCTGATTATTACAGACAAAGATGGAAAAGTAGTATTCAGCCGCATTGTTCCGGCCGGAAGCGAACATCGTCTGAGAGGTGGCGCGCCTTATAATGTTTGGATCGGTATTGCAGCCGGTTCGGAAGCCAATTACGGCGGCACACCAATCGAACCTTTAAAACACCGTGTTGCCGGTGAAAAATCCGCCTCTTTTGTTGCAGGAAAAAACTAAAATGACCACACCTAAACGCCGTCTGACACATCAAGTACAAATCGATCATCTCATTGTCGGTTCGGATGCGCCCGTCGTTGTGCAATCTATGACCAATACCGACACCGCAGATGCAGAAGCAACCGCCCGACAGGTCAAAGAGTTGAGCGATGCCGGCTCGGAAATGGTACGCATCACGGTCAATACTCCGGAAGCGGCTTCCAAAGTCGCCGAAATCCGCAGCCGCTTAGACGATATGGGTTACACCACGCCCCTGATCGGCGACTTCCATTTCAATGGCGAACGCTTATTGGCTGAATTTCCCGAGTGCGGCAAAGCCCTGTCTAAATACCGCATCAACCCGGGCAATGTCGGCAAAGGCGCAAAAGGTGATGAGAAATTTGCCTTTATGATTCGTACGGCGGCAGAAAACAATAAAGCCGTACGCATCGGTGTGAACTGGGGTTCGCTTGATCAAAGCCTTGCCAAGCGCATGATGGATGCCAACTTGGCCTCTGCCACACCAAAACCGCCTGAAGAAATCATGAAAGAAGCTTTGATTGTTTCGGCGCTGGAGTCGGCAGAAAAAGCCGTGGCTTTGGGCTTGCCTGAAGATAAAATCATTTTGTCGTGCAAGGTCAGCGCCGTACAAGACTTGATTCAGGTTTACCGCGAATTGGGCAGCCGTTGCCGCTATCCGCTCCATCTCGGTCTGACCGAGGCCGGCATGGGCAGCAAAGGTATTGTGGCATCTACCGCTGCCTTGGCTGTATTGCTGCAAGAAGGCATCGGCGACACCATTCGAATCTCCCTAACCCCCGAGCCCGGCAGTTCACGCACTCAGGAAGTCATTGTCGGTCAGGAAATCCTGCAAACCATGGGCTTGCGTTCCTTCACACCAATGGTTACAGCCTGCCCAGGCTGTGGCCGTACCACCAGTACCGTATTCCAAGAATTGGCGCAAGACGTACAAAACTATTTACGTCAAAAAATGACTATTTGGCGCACTGAGTATCCAGGCGTTGAATCATTGAACGTTGCCGTAATGGGTTGCGTAGTCAATGGCCCGGGCGAAAGCAAGCTTGCCGATATCGGTATCAGTCTGCCAGGCACTGGAGAAACACCGGTTGCGCCGGTTTATGTAGACGGCGAACGCAAAGTGACCCTCAAAGGCGACAATATCGCTGCCGAGTTTTTGCAAATCGTTGAAGATTATGTCAAAACCAACTACTGCGAAGGTGGCGCAAAACGTAAGCAAAACCGTGTCATTCCGATTCAGTCTGCCTAAAACATTATCAAGCTAAAGAGGCCGTCTGAAAATATGTTGGGCAAACTGGATATTTGGCTGACTGAGCATCCTAAACACAAGGATTTGCATGGTTGGCGACGCTTTATCGTTGAATTCTGGTTTTTCGGTTTGAAAGAAGCACGAGCCTGCTTATTTGCAGGCTTGTTTTTCATTGCCATGTTTCTTATTCCGAAAACAGGTTGGTTGGGAATTTCGCGCTATGACCTGCTGCTGATTTTTGCCGTCTCCGTACAAGCAGCCATGCTGTATTTCAAGCTGGAAACTTGGGACGAGGTAAAATCGATTACGCTGTTTCACTTGGTCGGCTTTGCTTTAGAGTGGTTCAAGACATCAGGCGGTATCCAATCCTGGAGCTATCCGGAAGAAGCATATACCAAAATCGGCGGCGTACCGCTGTTTGCGGGCTTTATGTATGCCGCGGTCGGTAGCTATATTATCCAAGCATGGAGGCTGTTTGATCTCAAAATCAAAAGCCATCCGCCATATTGGTTGGGCACTTTGTGCGCGCTGGCGATTTATATCAATTTTTTCACCCATCACTACATCGGCGACTATCGCTGGTATCTTGCTGCTTTTGCTCTCGGCCTATACGCCCGGACGACAGTCTTGTACACGCCCTATGACACCACTCGCAAAATGCCGCTCCTGCTCGCTTTCGTCCTGATTAGATTTTTCATTTGGCTGGCGGAAAATTTAGGAACTTTATTCGGGGTTTGGCGCTATCCCAACCAAATCGGCGCGTGGGCATCGGTACACATCAGCAAATGGAGCTCATGGGCTTTACTGGTGATGATGACTTTTACCATCGTTGCGAATTTAAAACACATTAAACATACCATCAGCGTATCGAAAGATTAGTTGTTTAACATTTAAAAAGGCCGTCTGAAACTTTCAGACGGCCTTTCATTTTCAACAATCAATTAAACAAACTTAAGGCTTTAACAAACACCATAATGACGCCGTAGCCCAAAGGAATGCAGACCAAAGCCCAGCGCCACCATACGCCGATACCGCCCGCTGAGACTTTTTTGCTAATCAGATAGGCATCGGATACAGCGGTTTCATCATCGGGATTACGGCTATGGGCCGCTACTTTAATGTCTTTCTCGTGATGCTTTTCATGAACCGAGCGGACACTCAAGTTACACAGCAAACCGACAATCAACAAACCCGCCATGATGTACATGGTAATGCTATAAGCCTCGGCAGCCGGAACGCCGCTTTCAATTTGGCTTTGGCGGATATAGTTGACCAACACCGGACCAATAACGGCCGCAGTTGACCATGCCAGCAAAATCCTGCCGTGGATTGCGCCGACTTGATAAGTGCCGAACAAATCCTTCAAATACGCCGGAATCGCTGCGAAACCGCCGCCATACATGGAAATAATGACGCAGAAACCAATGACAAACAAAGCTTTGTTACCGCTCCCGCCAATAGACGGAATGGCAAAATACAACAGCGAGCCGAGCACGAAGAAAATGGTATAAGTGTTTTTACGGCCGATTTTATCGGACACGCTGGACCACAAAAAGCGGCCGCCCATATTAAACAGGCTCAACAGGCTCACAAAACCTGCCGCCGCGCCCGCACCAATGGCCGCTTGTTTTCCTACAGATGCCTCGGAAAACAGCTCCTGAATCATGACGGAAGCCTGTCCCAACACACCAATACCGGCCGTCACATTCAAGCACAACACCCAAAACAAGAGCCAGAATTGCGGCGTTTTCATGGCTTGTGAGACATTGACATGATTGCTGCTGACCAATTTGCTTTTGTTTTTCGGCGCAACATAACCTTTAGGTTTCCAGCCATCGGCAGGTACACGGATCGTAAACGCGCCGAACATCATCAACACCAAATAAAACAACCCTAAAACCACAAAAGTCTGCGCAACGCCAACCGAAGTTTCACTGGAGAAAAAACTCATCAGCGATACCGACAAAGGCGAAGCCAACATCGCGCCGCCGCCAAAACCCATAATCGCCAAGCCTGTCGCCATGCCCGGTTTATCTGGAAACCATTTCATCAGTGTCGATACAGGCCCGATATAGCCCAAGCCCAAACCAATCCCGCCAATCACGCCGTTACCCAAATAAAGCAAAAACAGATTGTGCGTATGGACGCCGATCGCCGACACAAAAAAGCCCAAGCTAAAGCAGCAGGCAGCAACAAACATTGCTTTACGCGGCCCAACGCGCTCCATCCATGTACCGAACATGGCTGCTGACGCGCCCAACATCGCCAAGGCAATACTGAAAATCCAGCCAACCGTGGTCAGCTTCCAATCTCCTGCAGCCGACTCAGTAATACCGATAAGCTTGGTCAGCGGCGCATTGAACACGGAATAAGCGTATATCTGCCCGATGGCAAGATGCACGGCCAAAGCGGCAGGCGGTACCAGCCAACGATTAAAGCCGGGTTTGGCAATGGTCGCCTCACGGTCTAGAAATTTCATAAAATCCTCTTGTGTGATATGTGTCAAACGCTGATTCCATATCATGTGGAATCGAAAAATTGTTGACAATATTTTAGCATAATCTCCCGTTTATCCTTTTTTCTGCTCCATGATAATTTTGCGCATCAAACAGAAAAAACATTCATCTAAACTATTTCATCACGCCAATATCGACAAAAAGGCCGTCTGAAAATTCTTCAGACGGCCTTTTCATTCATATCGTTTTATGCGGCAAAGCGTTTGGCAACTTCATCCCAGTTAACGATTTCCCAAAAACCTTTCAGGTAGTTAGGACGGCTGTTGCGGTAGTCGATATAGTAGGCGTGTTCCCATACGTCGCAAGTCAACAGCGGAGTGTTTTCAGTAGTCAGCGGAGTACCTGCATTGGAAGTAGAAACCAGATCCAATTCACCGGCAGGCGTTTTTACCAACCATGCCCAACCGGAACCGAAAGTACCGGCCGCGCAGGCATTGAACGCTTCTTGGAATTTCTCGAAGCTGCCCCATTTGGCGTCGATGGCCGCAGCCAATTCACCGGCAGGTTTGCCTTGGCCTTTAGGGGTAAAGCCCAGCCAGTAGAAAGTATGGTTCCAAGTTTGGGCAGCATTGTTGAACATACCGCCGGAAGATTTTTTCACGATTTCTTCCAAAGGCATTTCTTCAAACTCAGTGCCTTTGATTTGATTGTTCAAGTTGGTGATGTAGGTTTGATGGTGTTTGCCGTAGTGGAACTCCAAAGTTTCTTTGGTCAGATGTGGGGACAATGCGTCCAGTTCATAAGGCAGTTGTGGCAGCTTATGTTCCATTTTTGTGCTCCTGATTGTTGATATTTATATTTTGGTAGTGTGCGTCGTCATATTGACAACATAGCTATTTTACCTGCTTTAGCCTAAACAAACCAATTGAACTTACACTGCGTTATAATAGCGGATTACAATTTTCCAGCCAGAGATGCCCGTCATGAGCAATTATTCCGACATGCCGTCTGAAGACCGTGAAATCAGCGCATTATCCTTGCCGCCGCATTCCACAGAAGCGGAGCAATCCGTTTTGGGCGGCCTGATGCTGGAAAATTCTGCTTGGGACCGTATTGCCGATGTCGTTTCCGGCGAAGATTTCTACCGCCACGAACACCGCCTGATTTTTCGTGCCATTGCCAATCTGATTAACGAAAGCCGCCCTGCCGACGTCATTACCGTTCAAGAAAGTTTGGAACGCAATGAAGAATTGGAAGCGGCAGGCGGATTCAACTATCTGATTACGCTGGCGCAAAACACGCCATCCGCTGCCAATATCCGTCGCTACGCCGAAATCGTGCGCGAACGCTCCATCATGCGCCAGCTTGCCGAAGTCGGCACGGAAATTGCACGCAGCGCCTACAATCCGCAAGGGCGCGATGCAGGCCAGCTTTTGGACGAGGCAGAAAACAAAGTATTCCAAATTGCCGAAAGTACCGCCAAATCCAAACAAGGCTTTCTTGAGATGCCCGACCTGCTGAAAGAAGTGGTCGAGCGCATCGATATGCTTTATTCGCGCGACAATCCTGACGAAGTAACCGGCATATCAACTGGTTTTATCGACCTCGACAAAAAAACATCAGGCCTTCAACCGGGCGATTTGATCATCGTCGCAGGCCGTCCGTCTATGGGTAAAACCGCCTTTTCGATCAATATTGCCGAACACGTTGCCGTAGAGGGCAAGCTGCCTGTCGCCGTATTCTCGATGGAGATGGGCGGTGCGCAGCTGGTTATGCGTATGCTGGGTTCAGTCGGACGTTTGGATCAAAGCGTTTTAAAAACCGGCAGATTGCAAGACGAACACTGGGGCCGTCTGAACGAAGCGGTCGTTAAACTTTCCGATGCGCCCATGTATATCGATGAAACTCCGGGTTTGACCGCGCTCGAACTGCGTGCCCGCGCCCGTCGTCTTGCGCGCCAGTTCAACGGCAAATTGGGCTTAATCGTCATCGACTACTTGCAATTAATGTCAGGCTCCGGCCGTTCTGACAACCGCGCTTCCGAGCTTGGTGAAATTTCCCGCTCCCTCAAAGCATTGGCTAAAGAGTTGCAAGTTCCCGTCATTGCCCTGTCGCAGTTGAGCCGTACCGTTGAACAGCGTACCGACAAACGCCCGATGATGTCCGACTTGCGTGAATCCGGTGCCATCGAACAGGATGCCGACTTGATTATGTTCATGTATCGTGATGAATACTACAACTCAGAATCACCCGCAAAAGGCTTGGCGGAATGTATTATCGGCAAACACCGTAACGGTCCCGTCGGGAAAGTATTCCTCACTTGGATGGGCCAATTTACCAAATTTGATAATGCTGCCTATGTTCCAGAATCCATGTTGATGGAAGATTGAGACAGATTGTCCGAAAAACTAACCGAATTTCATATTTTATTAGTCACGCATTCCAAAATCGTTTAGAATAAATCCAATAAAAGCAAAAGCATTGCCACAAGCAAATGCAAAAAGAGAAAACGTCAGTTACCCAACACATTACTACCCAAAAATCACTCATGTATCAGACACAAAAAGGCTTCACCCTAATTGAGTTGCTGATCGTCATTACTATTGCAGCAGTAATGGCCGTCATCGCACTTCCTAATATGAATCAATGGATTGCCTCCAGACGTGCGGCATCGCAAGCAGAGCAAATTGCCAACCTGTTGCGTTTCGCGCGAAATGAGGCCGTCCGTCTCAATCTTCCCGTTTACATCTGCCCGGTCAAAATCAAATCCGATGGCTCGCCCAATAATGGTTGCGATTCCAAATATGCCGGTAATGGTATGTTGGCCTACGCCGATAAAAACGGAGATTCCAACTATAAAAACGATACAGTCGATTTATCCGTCCGCTCCATTATCCTTAATGGGGATACCGACAAAGTGGAATATAGCTTCAACTATATCCCTATCGGCAATGACCGTTCCACCCTCTCGACCTCAGCTTCAAACGAAGTCTGGTGGAGATTCCTGCCCAATGGTACATTTGGCCATTCAACCGATGGCAAGAATTATCAATTTTCAGACGGCTACATCAAAATCAGCCTGACGGATAAATCCGCCGCCGATGCTGAAACCAAGAAAGCCCGTGCTACCGTACTTTTAGTCAATGGCAATGGGCATGTCGAAATCTGTGCTAAAAACGATGAGCGCAAAATATGCGAATACACTTCCAAATAATAACAACGGTATCTTATGAACATTACTAATCCTACTCATCTCAGATCATTTAAAGGCCGTCTGAAAACGAGCCCAACAAGCTTTACTCCAAAACTTCAATCAGGCATGACCCTGATTGAAGTTTTGATTGCCATGTTTGTTCTTGCCATCGGTGTGCTCGCCCTTCTGGCTGTCCAACTACGTACCGTATCCAACGTTCGTGAGTCTGAAAATCAGACTACAGTCGCCCAAATTACGCAAAATCTGATTGAAGGTATGCTCATTAATCCGAAGCTCTCTCCAGAAACCGATACTGCAGGTGAAAAAACCTCGCGTTATAAAAAATCCTATGATGCTTATTACACCAAACGAAGAAGCTGTAAACTAAATAGCATAAATAGCAAAGAACCGGAGTTTAAAGATAAAGATATACTGAATATATCAAAAGAGAAACTTGCACAAGCCCAAATTGACCAGTTTCAACACGATTTAGCCAAAGCCCTTCCTGAATCTAAAGACGTCTGTTTCGCTATCTGCAAAGATTCTTCCGGTACAGAGCCGACTTACGAAAATGGGTTTAACGCAAAATGCGATGGCAAAGGCGACACGACCATCGTGAAAGTTTTATGGTTGCAAGATGTCGAAGAAGAAAATACTTCAAAAAACCTCAACACATCGGGACATCACGTTGTCTATACCTACCAATCACGCGTAAGAGACTAACAATGAACAATAAACGCTTACTCAACCATATTCCCAATAAAACCGCTATGCGCGGTTTCAGCATCCTTGAATTTCTGGTTGCCAGCCTGCTCAGCATGATCGTCTTAATGGCTGTCAGCTCCACCTACTTTACTGCACGCGGATTGAACAAATCTGCCAACACCCGTATCGGTATCCAACAAGATTTGCGCAACGCCGCCAATATGATCGTCCGTGATGCGCGTATGGCAGGCAATTTCGGCTGCTTCAATATGTCGAATTTTCCTGCCTCTGCAGTAACAGAAGACAAAAGCTCGGATGAATATACATTGAAAACAACAGGTGTGAATAATCTGTTACCGATTAAAGAAATCAATAAATTAGGCTATGCAGGCTTTGCTCAAACCGGCAAAGCCCTGCTGTTTCAATATGGAATCGACAAAGCAAACCCTGCTGCAAAAACTGCCATTGTCAGCAGCTGTTTCGGTATTGCCAAACCTCAAACAGAAATTAAAGATTTGGATGCGGCAAAAACGGCTTTGAAAATTAACGACTCTGATCAAAACGGCAGTATCGCCATTATGAAGCATGAAATGATTGCCTATGCCGTCGGTAAACTTGGTGAAGAGAGTGGCTTATTCCGTTTCCAATTATCAGATGATGGCTCATGGGGTAATCCGCAGCTACTGATTAAAGGCATCACTGCTATGGATATCCACTATATCTATGCAGAATGTCCTCATTCTGAAAATGCCTCTGCCAGCGGAGTAAATACAGAATCCTTTGATTACAAAACCGCATTGGATAACTCAGCTGAAGCCAAGTCTCCTGCCTCAATCCAAATCGTACTGAATAACGGCAGTATCGACTCATCGAAAGAACAAGACAATAAAGTCGATATCTACAATATTAATGCCACCATCCGCGGAGGAAACGTATGCGCCGACCGATCACTCTAATAAAACCTGACCGGCAACAAGGCTATGCTTTGTTTATCGTCTTAATGATGATGATCGTCATCGCCCTGCTCGTGGTCACAGCCACCCAGTCCTACAATACTGAACAGCGTATCAGCACCAACGATGCTGACCGCAAACTGGCAACCACCTTGGCCGAAGCCGCATTGCGTGAAGGTGAAAATCAAATTTTTGATATTGAAGGAAAAAAGACTAATTTTACCAAAGAGTGTAAAGATGGTTTTTGCGCCACACCTAACGTAAAATCTGACAGCGAAGCCATTGAAGAAACCGCTACGGAAGATGCCTGGAAAAGAAAATGTGATAAAAATCAAAATCTTTGCATCGATGCCAACGGTAAAGAATACTCTCTAGGTAAAAATAGCGGCATTGCAAAAAATCCTCGCTACATCATTGAATATTTAGGTAAAACCACTGAGGGTCGAATTACCTACCGCGTTACTGCCAAAGCATGGGGTAAGAATGCCAATACCCAAGTCGTTCTTCAGTCTTACGTTGCCAGCGAATAATAAAATGAATACCACCTCTACCCAACAACTAGGCTTTACGCTGGTTGAGATGATGATTGCCGTCGCCATCTTAGCCATCCTGAGCGTCATTGCCATTCCCTCTTACAACCGCTACATTGAACGCGGCTACCAATCACAAGCGCATGCCGAGTTAGTCGCCATCAATTCTGCTTTTAAAAACCAGATGGTTAAAAATCCAAAGTGGGAAACTAATAGGATTGAAAAGGAATTGAATGGCTTTATTTCCTCATATAAAGGCCATAAAGATTTGGCAGACAAATACCAATACTCTGCCAAAATGATTGATGCCAGTAAAAGCCGGGCCTATCGTTTGAAAGCCATTCCCACAAAAACAGGCTATACCCTTTCTGTTTGGATGGATAGTTTGGGCAATGCTTACAAATGTACTGATATTGATTCTGCCAAAGATTCCAAAACTACAATGACCAATGGCAAAGGTTGCGAATCGGTTTCCAAAAAGAAATCTTCTTAGTCTGACAAACATAAAAAGCAGTGTCATGTATCGACACTGCTTTTTATATTTTACTGCTTCCAATCATCGTCTCGGCGTTGGCGTTTCAACAAAATCCTGACTGCGCCATCATTGCCTTGTCGAGGCTCGACATAAGCCAACACGTCAGGATGCTGCATCAACCAGCGGCGCGTCATATTTTTCAAAACCGGTTTATAACCTGCAGAACCCAAGCCACTGCCGTGGACAATCTCGCCGCAAACACCGCGTTTTTTCGTAAATTCAATAAATTCGTTCAATACCTGCTGCGCCTCTTCCTGCGTATAGCCGTGCAAATCTACATCAGCCACAACAGGATAATGGCCGTTTCGCAAACGCATCAAATCATTTTTACCCTGTCCGTTTTTACTGAACGAAGCCGGCGGTTCTTCCCAGCCGCCGCTGCCCACATAAAAATAATCTTCCTGCTCCAAAGTCGCCATTTCTTTAGGTCGCGGTTTGATAGGCGATTTATCGCGGGGCTGTTCATAATAGTTGCCGGCATTTTTCAAAGGTGTAACCTTGCCAACCGCCTTGCTGAAATCCACATCTTCCGCCTGCTTTTTAGCCTTCGCTTCCGCCTCCCGCTCCGCAGCTTCCTTTTTCGCCTGTTTGCCCAAAGCCTTCAGCGTTTCTTGAAAGTTTGCCGTCATGGTTTGTCCTTTCCAAAAAATTGATTGCACACATTATAGCAAACCCGATTACAAGGCCGTCTGAAAGACTCTTATCATCGCACCTTGTTTAGGGTATAGTATTGTCGCCTTGTCAGTCTTACAAAGAGAAAAATCATGTTTAAACGCCCGGAAGAAATTATTGTTTTGGTACTTGCCCTATTATGGGTCGCACTCAGCTACTACTTCGCCGCCATCCTGATTTCAGATGCCTACACCATCCTCCTGATTACCGTATTGACCTTTATTTGGGCGATTGCATGCTTCCTCTTGTGGCAACGCAACTTAAGCCGTCATATTTGGCCGCTATTTCTCGGCAGCCTGGTTGCCTGCTGGTGGCCGTACTTCACTTGGCTTGCAAGCGACGTTCCCGAAGGCACATGGTATTCGGGCTGGACATTCAAATCCATTATCGCTCTGATTCCCGTTGTAGCCGCTTATGTCTTCAAGTGGAAACGAAGCCGGAAAAACAAAATTTCCGATACCCTTGCCTGATACCTCGCGCCGTCTTTTCAGACGGCGTTTTCCATATCTGACATAGCGCTCAGACTGTCAACAATTCCAATAAAATGCTATACTCTTCACACGATTTAACACCCTGAAACAGGCCGTCTGAAAGACTTATCAAGATGATCAGCAAACAAGAATACCAAGCCCAAGCCGCACAAGGTTACAACCGCATTCCACTCGTTCAAGAGCTGCTTGCCGACTTGGACACACCGCTCTCAATCTACCTCAAACTAGCCAACAAGCCTTTCACCTACCTGCTCGAATCCGTTGTCGGTGGCGAACGCTTCGGCCGCTATTCCTTTATCGGCCTGCCTTGCAGCCACTATCTCAAAACCAGCGGCAAACATGTCGACGTGTATCAAAACGGCGAAATCGTCGAACAACACGACGGCAATCCCCTGCCCTTTATCGAAGCCTTCCACAACCGCTTCAAAACGCCCGAAATCCCAAGCCTGCCGCGCTTTACCGGCGGCCTGGTCGGCTACTTCGGTTATGAAACCATCTACAATTTCGAACATTTTGCCCACCGCCTGAAACATACGGCCAAAGCCGATCCGCTCGGTACGCCCGACATCCTCCTGATGCTCTCGCAAGAGCTTGCGGTAGTGGATAACCTAAGCGGCAAAATCTACCTGATTGTTTATGCCGATCCGTCTCAAGCCAACGGCTATGAACGCGCGCGCGAACGTCTTGAAGACATCCGTACCCAGTTACGCCAAAGTTGTGCCATCCCGCTTTCCCTTGGCAGCAAGCAGACGCAAGCAGTCAGCGAATTTGGAGAAGAACCTTTCAAAGCCTGCGTCAACAAAATCAAAGACTACATCTTTGCAGGCGACTGTATGCAGGTTGTCCCCAGCCAACGCATGAGCATGGAATTTACCGACAATCCGCTTGCCCTCTACCGCGCCCTGCGTACGCTGAACCCATCGCCGTATATGTTCTACTACGATTTCGGCGATTTCCATATTGTCGGCTCTTCGCCCGAAATCCTCGTCCGCCGCGAACGCGACGATGTTATCGTCCGTCCTATCGCCGGTACACGCCTGCGCGGCAAAACACCAGCCGAAGACCTTGCCAACGAACAAGACCTGCTGAGCGATGCCAAAGAAATTGCCGAACACGTCATGTTGATTGACTTAGGACGCAACGATGTCGGCCGCATCAGTAAAACCGGCGAAGTCAAAGTTACCGACAAAATGGTGATTGAAAAATATTCCCATGTGATGCACATCGTCTCTAACGTCGAAGGCCGTCTGAAAGACGGCATGACCAACATGGACATCCTCGCCGCTACCTTCCCGGCAGGCACACTTTCCGGCGCGCCTAAAGTCCGCGCCATGGAAATCATCGAAGAAGTCGAACCGAGCAAACGCGGCATCTACGGCGGCGCAGTCGGCGTATGGAGTTTCAACAACGACATGGACCTGGCCATTGCCATCCGCACTGCCGTGATTAAAAACAATACCCTCTTCGTCCAAAGCGGCGCAGGCGTAGTTGCCGATTCCGACCCAACATCCGAATGGCAGGAAACCCAAAACAAAGCCCGGGCAGTAATCCGTGCAGCGCAAATGGTGCAAGAAGGATTGGATAAATAATTTTCAGACGGCCTGCGCTCTGAAATGACTAAACAACAAGATTATGATACTAAAAGAAAAACAACTAAAATCCATCAGCAAATTCCTCAGCTTTATCTTACGTCATCATCCCGAGCAAATCGGCATTACTTTGGATAAAGACGGCTGGGTGGATATTGATACCCTGCTGACGCAGGTAAATCATCCCGAGCGCGGCTTTACGGGTAATCCGCTGACCTACGAAGTATTGCTGGAAGTGGTCGAAAACAACGATAAAAAACGGTTTACCGTATCAGAAGACGGCAAACGCATCCGCGCAGCGCAAGGTCATTCGACGGCACAAGTTCAGGTCGAACACAAAGTAGCGACGCCTCCTCAGATTTTGTATCACGGTACGGCTGAGCACTCTGTTCCGTCTATTTTGGAGCAAGGCCTGCATTCTGCCTCGCGCCATTTTGTCCATCTGTCTGCCGATGCCGAAACAGCCGTCAAAGTCGGTTCCCGACACGGCAAGCCGGTTGTATTGACCATCGACACTGTCGCCATGCTTGCGGCAGGACATCAATTTTATTTAGCGGACAACGGCGTATGGTTAACTGAAAACGTTCCGCCGCAATTTATCGGCAAGCTTTAAAACATCAGGCCGTCTGAAGCCGTAAACCATGTTCAGACGGCCTGCAAACACCCTACCCAATTTATTCATAAAGCGATTATCCATGAACACATCCCCCATCCTCCCTCCTGCCATGCTCGGCATCCTCGGCGGCGGACAATTAGGCAGAATGTTTACTGTTGCTGCCAAAACCATGGGCTACAAAGTAACCGTACTCGATCCCGACCCGAATGCGCCGGCAGCGGAATTTGCCGACCGCCATTTGTGCGCGCCGTTTGATGATCCGGCCGCTTTGGAAGAATTGGCAAAATGCGCGGCGGTTACGACCGAGTTTGAAAACGTCAATGCCGACGCGATGCGTTTTCTCGCCAAACATACCAATGTTTCCCCCAGCGGCGACTGCGTTGCCATCGCGCAAAACCGCATTCAGGAAAAGGCATGGATACGAAAAGCAGGCCTGCAAACCGCACCGTATCAAGCAGTTTGCAAGGCCGAAGACATTACTGAAGAAAGCGTACAATTTCTGCCCGGCATCTTGAAAACTGCCACTTTGGGCTACGACGGCAAAGGCCAAATCCGCGTAAAAACATTGGATGAACTCAAAGCCGCATTTGCCGAACACGGCGGCGTGGATTGCGTTTTGGAAAAAATGGTGGACTTGCGCGGTGAAATTTCCGTTATCGTATGCCGTCTGAACAATGACAACGTGCAAACCTTCGATCCTGCCGAAAACATTCACGAAAACGGCATCCTCGCCTATTCCATCGTCCCAGCACGACTGAGTGCCGACATTCAGCAACAGGCGCGGCAGATGGCGCAGCGTTTGGCCGATGAATTGAACTACGTCGGCGTATTGGCGGTAGAAATGTTTGTTGTCGGCGATACACATGAATTGGTCGTCAACGAAATCGCGCCGCGTCCGCACAATTCCGGCCACCACACCATCGACGCCTGCGCGGCAGACCAATTCCAGCAACAGGTCCGCCTGATGTGCAACCTGCCTCCGGCTGACACCAAATTGCTGAGCTCTTGCTGTATGGCGAATATTTTGGGAGACGTTTGGAAGGAAGACGGTGGCGAACCCGACTGGCTGCCATTGCAAAGCAACCCGAATGCGCATCTGCATCTTTACGGTAAAAAAGCCGCGCGCAAAGGCCGAAAAATGGGCCACTTTACCGTTTTGGCCAATGATGCGGACAACGCGTTCCAAACTGCACAAACCTTACATCAAAGCCTGTAACCTTACCCACTTTTTTCAGACGGCCTTTGATTGCCAAAGGCCGTCTGAAATCAATTTTTCCGACCATCCGCCATGAGCCTTCTGACCATCCTCCGTCCGGCAACCGAAAAAGACTGCCAAGCCATACACAATGCCCATCTGCATGCCGTTCAATACGCCTGCATCCGCAGTTACGACGAAACCATTATGCACGCATGGGAAAGTCTGCTCGACATCAACAGCTATTTGGAAACCATCTCCGATAAAAACAAAGCCTTGTGGGTGGTCGAATACAAAGGGCTGATTCAAGGCTTCTTCCAAGTCGATTTCAAAGAAGCGCAACTGGACGCCTTATACGTCCATCCGCTCTTCCACAATCTCGGCTTGGGCACGGCCCTGCTCAGCCGCGCCGAAGAAATGGCCCGAAATGCAGGCCTCAGCTTTCTCAAACTGTATGCCTCGCTCAATTCCGTGCCTTTCTATCGGCTCAACCGTTATGAATCGCTCGGTACTGCCGTATTGCAGCTGAACAAAACCGTCCGCGTCGAATGCGAATTGATGCGCAAATACCTGTAATTTCCCCTTCCGCCGTTGCTTTTTTGAAAGAAACCGATGTCCCGAATTGCCGCCCTGCCCGACCATCTCGTCAACCAAATCGCCGCCGGCGAAGTGGTCGAACGCCCTGCCAACGCCTTGAAAGAAATTGTTGAAAACAGTATCGATGCAGGCGCGACAGCGATTGATGTCGAGCTGGCCGGCGGCGGCATCCGCCTGATCCGCGTCAGCGACAACGGCAGCGGTATCCACCCCGACGACATCGAGCTTGCGCTCCACCGCCACGCCACCAGCAAAATCAAAACCTTAAACGATTTGGAACACGTTGCCAGCATGGGCTTTCGCGGCGAAGGCTTGGCCAGTATCGCCTCCGTCAGCCGCCTGACCCTGACCAGCCGTCAAGACGGCAGCACGCACGCGACCCAAGTCAAAGCAGAAGACGGCAAACTCAGCAGCCCAACCGCCGCCGCCCACCCCATCGGCACCACCATCGAAGCCGCCGAACTCTTCTTCAACACCCCCGCGCGGCGCAAGTTCCTCAAATCCGAAAACACCGAATACGCCCACTGCGCCACCATGCTCGAGCGCCTCGCGCTGGCGCATCCGCACATCGCCTTCTCACTCAAACGCGACGGCAAACCAGTATTCAAACTTCCTGCACAAAGCCTGCATGAACGCATAGCCGCCATTGTCGGCGATGATTTTCAGACGGCCTCATTGGAAATTGACAGCGGCAATGGCGCGCTGCGGCTTTATGGCGCGATTGCCAAGCCGACTTTCGCCAAAGGCAAAACCGACAAACAATACTGCTTCGTCAACCATCGTTTTGTCCGCGACAAAGTCATGCTCCACGCCGTCAAACAGGCATACCGCGACGTATTACACAACGCGCTGACGCCTGCTTTCGTCCTCTTTCTCGACCTGCCGCCCGAAGCCGTGGATGTCAACGTCCATCCGACCAAAACCGAAATCCGCTTCCGCGACAGTCAGCAAGTACACCAACTCGTGTTCCACACGCTCAACAAAGCCCTTGCCGACACGCGTGCCAACTTGACCGAAAGCGTCAGCAATGTAGGCGAAGTGTTGCATGACATTACCGGCGTTTTTTCCACCCCAATGCCGTCTGAAAACGACAGCAAAAATCTGTTTGATGGCGCATCCAACTACCCGACAGGCAACAAACCCGATACACGCAATGCCTTTGGTTCATCAGGCAAAACCGCGCCCATGCCTTACCAAGCCGCGCGTGCGCCACAACAACGCAGCCTGTCCCTGTGCGAAAGCCGCGCAGCCATGAATACTTACGCCGAACTCTACAAAAAAACCGACGATATCGACCTTGAGTTGAGCCAATTCGAGCAGGCACGTTTCGGCAATATGCCGTCTGAAATCCCTACCCAAAAAACAGATACGCCGCTTTCAGACGGCCTTCCATCACAATCCGAACTGCCGCCGCTCGGCTTCGCCATTGCCCAATTATTAGGCATCTATATCCTTGCCCAAGCCGAAGACAGCCTGTTGCTCATCGATATGCACGCCGCTGCCGAACGTGTCAACTACGAAAAAATGAAACGCCAACGTCAGGAAAACGGCAACCTGCAAAGCCAACGCCTGCTTATTCCCGTAACCTTTGCCGCGTCCCACGAAGAATGCGCCGCCCTTGCCGATCATGCCGAAACGCTGGCAGGCTTCGGGCTGGAACTGTCCGACATGGGCGGCAATACCCTTGCCGTCCGCGCAGTTCCCGCCATGCTCGGCAAAGCCGACGTCGTTTCGCTCGCCAAAGACGTTTTGGGCGAACTCGCCCAAGTCGGCAGCAGCCAAACCATCGAAGAACACGAAAACCACATCCTCGCCACCATGTCCTGCCACGGCTCAGTCCGCGCCGGCCGCCAACTGACTTTGCCCGAAATGAACGCACTCCTGCGCGATATGGAAAACACACCGCGCAGCAACCAGTGCAACCACGGCCGTCCGACTTGGGTCAAACTGACTTTAAAAGAATTGGATGCGTTGTTTTTACGCGGACAGTAACGCCGATAAAAAGGCCGTCTGAAAATGCTTTCAGACGGCCTTTTAACTTATTTGCCCTTAACGAATATCCATAGGCGCAAACGATTTCACGGTTTCATCGATTGCTTTAACACGGGTCAGGAAATCTTCCAATTGGGCAAGCGGCAATGCGCTTGGGCCATCGCATTTGGCTTGGTCGGGATTGGCATGGGATTCGAGAAACAAACCGGCCAATCGGGTTGCCATACCGGCAAGCGCCAAGTCCAATACTTGGGCGCGACGGCCGCCTGACGCAGCAGCGCCGGATTCACGCGTTTGCAGGGAATGGGTAACGTCAAAAATAACGGGCAGGTTGTGACACGTTTTTTTCATCACGCCAAAGCCGAGCATATCGACCACCAAGTTATCGTAGCCGAAGTTTGCGCCGCGTTCGCACAAAATGATTTGCTCGTTGCCTGCTTCTTGGAATTTCTCCACAATGTTTTTCATTTGAGACGGGCTGAGGAATTGCGGCTTTTTGATGTTGATGACATTGCCGGTTTTCGCCATTGCCACCACCAAATCGGTTTGGCGCGCCAAGAATGCTGGCAACTGAATGACATCGCAGACTTCGGCGACCGGCTGGCATTGGTAAGGCTCGTGAACGTCAGTAATTACGGGAACGTTAAACTCGCGTTTCACCGCTTGAAAAATCTTCATGCCTTCGTCCAAACCCACACCGCGGAAAGAGTGGATGGAAGAGCGGTTTGCCTTGTCGAAAGAGGCTTTGAACACATAAGGAATGCCGAGTTTATCGGTGACTTTAACGTATTGCTCACAGGCTTTCAGCGTAGAGTCGAGGTCTTCAAGGACATTGATGCCGCCGAAAAGGGTAAAGGGCGCATCGTTGCTGACGGTGATGTTGTTGATTTGGATATTCACGGCAAAGCCTTTCAGATAAGTTGAATTTGGGAAACAGGCCGTCTGAAACGTTTCAGACGGCCTTTGTTTGAATATTACAACACGGTGTGCGGCGGCTCATAAGAAATCACGTCGCGGATTTTATTGTTCTCATCGACGAGGACGACTTTCGGCTCATGCGCTGCAATTTCGGGTTCGGACAACATAACGTAAGACATGATAATTACGATGTCGCCTTTTTGAACCAAACGCGCGGCTGCGCCATTAAGGCAAACGACACCGCTGCCGCGTTCACCGGGGATGGTGTAGGTTTCAAGACGTTCGCCGTTGTTATTGTTGACGATGGCGACTTTTTCGTTAACACAAATACCTGCCGCATCCAGCAGGTCTTGGTCAACGGTAATGCTGCCGACGTAGTTGAGGTCGGCTTCGGTAACGGTGGCACGGTGGATTTTGCCGCCGAGCATGGTACGGAACATGGGTTTCCTTTTTGATTGTGGGTTGATTTACGGTTTTAACTTCAGAGAAGTTAAAACCGCTGTTTGTGTGATTGAGGATTAGTTATTGGGAAAGTCTGCTTCGTCAAACTCGGGTTCCGGGTCGCTTTGAAGGACTTTTCCGTTTAATTTCAACTCGCTGTTTTGCAGAGTCAGATGGGTTTTGACATTATTGTCTTCTAAGGTCAGATATTTCTCGCTTGCCATGCTTTTAATGGTGCTGTCCACCATCAGGCGCAAGGTCTCGTTGATATCGTCGATGCTGGCGCGGCCTGCGGCTTCATCTTCGGCATTGACGCTAAACAGGCTGCTTGCTTGGTTGACGGCGAGCTGCTCCAACAATTTTTGCGGTACGCTCATGTTGAAGTCGGCTTCGGTTTTCTTCAGCATATCGCCCAGGCTGTTGAGGTCTTTGGCTGTCAAACCTTTAAAGGCAAGCTTGCCGCTGACATCGACATCACCATTAGGCATGGTAAATTTGAAGGTTTTGATGTTTAAAACCGGATTGTTGGTAAACAGGCCCGAAGCCTCGTTTTTGGCCGTCTGAAGCAAAGAAGCCTGAATTTCTTCTTCGCTCATTTTTTTCACGGACACTTCGGCAATTTTGTTTTTCAACGCCAAAAGTGATGCGGCGTCCAAATGCTCGGCGGCAACATTGATGTCCAGAGGGCCGTATTTGTCTTCGCCATAGGTCAGACTTTCAAATTGGAAGCGGCCTTCGCTGTTGATGAATTTATCGACTGCGCCGGTCTGGGTATCGAAACGCAGTTTGTTGACTTCGATTTTAGACGGAGCAATCGTGCCGGTCGGATTGATGAATGCACCAATTTGCAGATTGGTTACGAGGTTGACCAACTCGTTCAACTTAACGTTGTAATCGATGTTTTCTTTCCATTGCAGCAGGAATTTATCCAGCGTAATGCTGCTCTTGCCCAAAGAAAGTTTGGTCAGGCCGTCTTCCGTTTCGGATTGGAAGCGCAGGTTTTCCAAAGACACATCGCCTTTGTCGGCCAATTTGACTTGCAAAGACGGCGCAAGGTAATCGTGGCGATAGCTTTTGAAGCCTTGGCTGTAATCGGTATTGCCGCTAAAGCCTTTCCAGTTGAGCTTGATGCCGGAAAGCTCTTCGTAGTCGAAGGCGGGGATATTGAGGCTGAGTTTGCCGTCGCCGGAAAGGTAAACCGTATTGGTCATGGTCAACGGCGTTTGCTGGCCGAAGAAGCGGTCCAAAACCTTTTTGGTTTCCGGATGGTATTGGAACTCGGTTTCCACGTGGGCGCGCGTACCGAAGCCGCCGGCAAACGGGCCGTGTGTTACGTGGTTGATAACCGTAATCGGCTCTTGCAGGACAGTTTTCAAATTGTCCGGCAGGTATTTTTGCGTATTTTGAAGCAGGGTCGGCTTGAGGCGGATGACGGTCGTCTCGGTTGAACTGAACCAGCCGCGATCGTATTGGTGGGATTCAACGGTCAGGAAACCGGATTCCTGCAACAGCTTTTGTTGCTCGGTCAGGCTTTCTTCCGCTTTGACACCGAGATAGTAAGGCGTGCCGAGCGCAGCGGCGATAACGACGGCGGCAGTCGGGATAAGATACTTTTTCATCACTTCAAACAGATTAGGTTCAAAGCGTAAAGCATAGCATTTTTTAGCTGTTTTGTCTTATCCGCCGTTTCAGACGGCCTTTAGGGGAAGATTGTGATATTATGCAAATATAAACGGTTTTTACACTTTTGGCAGGCCTTACCCTGTCTGCCGAAATGTCATTAAAGGTTTGCAAATGCTTTTATTTATCGACAATTACGACAGCTTCACCTACAACATCGTTCAATACTTTGCCGAATTGGGGCAGGAAGTTTTGGTACGCTGCAACGATGAAATCACCCTCGAAGAAATCGAAGCCCTGAAACCGCAATATCTGGTCATCGGCCCGGGCCCTTGCTCACCGAAAGAAGCAGGCATTTCTGTTGCGGCCATGCAGCACTTTGCCGGCAGGCTGCCCGTCATGGGCGTGTGCCTCGGCCATCAAACCATGGGCGAAGCGTTCGGCGGCAATATCGTGCGCGCGCAAACGATGATGCACGGCAAAGTCTCCCCCGTTTTCCATCACGGCACAGGCATGTTTAAAGACCTGCCCAATCCGGTCAACTGCACGCGCTACCACAGCCTGGCCATCGACCGCGCCACCCTGCCCGACTGCCTCGAAATTACCGCATGGACGGAAGACGGCGAAATCATGGGTGTACGCCACAAAGAATATGCCGTCGAAGGCGTACAGTTCCACCCCGAAGCCCTGCTGACCGAACACGGCCACGACATGCTGAAAAACTTCTTGGAAGAATTCAAAGACTACAGCCCGCAAAAATCTTAATGAAAGGCCGTCTGAAATGGGTTTGACAGTGTTCAAACCGCATTTTCAGACGGCCTGAATCACATCGGACACGAACAAAGGAACAATCATGATTACCCCTCAACAAGCGATTGAACGCCTCATCAGCAACAACGAACTTTTCTACGATGAAATGACCGACCTCATGCGCCAAATCATGAGCGGCCAAGTTCCGCCCGAGCAAATCGCCGCCATCCTGACCGGCCTGCGGATTAAAGTTGAAACCGTTTCCGAGATTACCGCCGCAGCCAGCGTGATGCGCGAATTTGCCACAAAAGTGCCGCTGGAAAACGCCGATGACTTGGTCGATATTGTCGGCACAGGCGGCGACGGTGCCAAAACCTTCAATATTTCCACGACTTCCATGTTTGTCGCGGCTGCGGCTGGCGCAAAAGTCGCCAAACACGGCGGCCGCTCCGTTTCTTCATCCAGCGGCGCCGCCGATGTCATGGAACAAATGGGCGCCAACCTCAACCTCAACCCCGAACAGGTCGCCCAAAGCATCCAGCAAACCGGCATCGGCTTTATGTTCGCGCCCAACCATCACAGCGCCATGCGCTATGTCGCCCCTGTCCGCCGTTCGCTCGGCTTCCGCAGCATCTTCAATATCTTGGGCCCGCTGACCAATCCGGCCGGCGCGGCAAACCAACTCTTGGGCGTGTTCCACATCGACTTGTGTGGCATTCTTTCCCGCGTATTGCAACAGCTTGGTTCCAAGCATGTTTTGGTTGTGTGCGGCGAAGGCGGTTTGGATGAAATCACGCTGACCGGCAAAACCCGCGTTGCCGAACTGAAAGACGGCAAAATCACCGAATACGACATCAGCCCGGCCGATTTCGGCATGGAAATCCGCCGCAATTTGGACGAAATCAAAGTCGAAAACGCGCAAGAATCCCTGCAAAAAATGAACGAAGTGCTGGACGGCAAAGCCGGTGCCGCACGCGACATCGTCGTCCTCAATGCCGCCGCCGCGCTCTACGCAGGAAATGTGGTTGCTTCGCTGGCAGACGGTGTCAAAGCCGCGCAAGAAGCCATCGACTCCGGCAAAGCCAAAGCCAAAAAAGACGAGTTTATCGAATTTGGCAAACAGTTTGCCTAAACTTTAAATCCATGAAACAAAGGCCGTCTGAAAATCTTTCAGACGGCCTTTTATTCTTTAAATATTAAAATTTGCTTTTAATATCATTAATCAAGCCTTCAGCTTTTTCTTTGGCTTCTTCAGCCAAGTGTGCTACTTTCTCTTTGGCTTCACCGGCTAAATGAGCTGCTTTTTCTTTAGCTTCACCTGCAAAGTTTTCTACTTTTTCTTTAGCCTCGCCTGCAAAGTGCGCCGCTTTTTCTTTGGCTTCACTTGCAAAATTTTCTGCTTTTTCTTTAGCCTCGCCTGCGAAGTGCGCCGCTTTTTCTTTGGCTTCACCTGCAAAGTTTTCTGCTTTTTCTTTAGCATCCGCAGCAACTTCTTTTGTCTTACCGACGCCTTGTTGAACTACGCCTTCAGCTTTGAGTTTGGAATCGTCAAGAACTTCGCCGGCTTTCTCTTTTACTTCACCGCTGATTTGATCTAATTTGCCAGTCATCATTTATTCCTTCTTAGTTTCATGTTGATAAGAGTAATCACTATATCCCAATAGATATTGGGTTGCAACTTAAAGTCTGTCTCAATATTAAAAACATAATAAAAATGGATTACGTCAAGTTAGCACAACTGTTTCAATATCGCTTCGGCTACTGCCTCGCCTATCATCTTACTGCCGAACTCATTGAAATGAAGCCCGTCACACAGCATCACATCGGTCAAATCCTGCTCAAACATCAGGCTGTATAAATCATTGACGGCAAAACCATATTGCCTTGCCAAATCCTCCGCCACACGGTTATAGGCCTTCAAATCAGCCAGATAGCGGCGCGAGGGTTTGACGATATTGTGTACGCTTTCCAAAAAGGGCGTACTGCTCGCCCAAATAATTTTTGCCCCTGTCTGTTTCAGATAATCGAAAATTTGGGTCAGGTTGTTGCGGTAGATTTCTATATCGGCCACCGGCTCATTACAGCCTTGATTGTGGCGGATGTCGTGCAAACCGCAGTTGATGTGGATAATGTCTCCCGCAGTCACGCCCTCTGTCCATTGCCCGATATGCTCTAACACATCATGCGACGAACGGCAGTTTTCCGATGGAGAAACAATTTCCGCCTCAGGCAAAGCGGCGCGCGTGTAAGGCTCCGATGCAAGCCGAACGGAATCGCCGATTAAGTAAACAGTCATTTTTGTTCTCCTCCCTTTATTTGAACCAACACCAAGGCCGTCTGAAATATCACTTATATTATTATAAGAGTGCTATTTCAGACGGCCTTAACTTCAGTCAAGTTCTATCGTTAAATCATCAATTAACGCTGACTGTTTTTATAAAAATCAATTAATTGCTTGGCCTGCAACATGGGCAGCCCAAAACGGTCGCTCACGGCTTTCCAATCCTTCCATTCCTGACCGGTCAGATTCCGCCCGACCCATTTGAGGTTTTCCGGATTGCTTTTGATTTTCTCAAAATAAGCCTGCTTGCGTTTCCAGTTGCGCGACCACACCAGCAACATGGTAAAAATACATAAAACAATCAATACAATATTGGTAAACAACATCATGTCCATACAACATACTCCTGCTTGAGTCTCGAAATCAGAAAATATGGATTAAAGGCCGTCTGAAAAAACAATGTTTCAGACGGCCCCAGTATGACGCTCAACGTTGCATTTCCAGCATTAATGCCTGACAAGCGGATTCGTTTTCTAAAGTACAAGATTCGCTCAGTTGGTTTAAACGGCTGTCGCGGTCTGATGTAGTGCCTTGCGCCATCTCTGCTTTAGTTTCTTCAAGATTGGTACAGGCATTTTCATAACCGCCTTTACAGGCCCGTTCGTAGAGCTTGACCGCGGCGACATAATCCATGCCCAAACCGCTGGACGGATTGAGATACAGATTACCCAAAACATTGCAGCCGCGCATATTGCCGCCATCGCAGGCTTTTTTCAGAAACGGATAAGCATGAGCAGGCGCTTCAAGATAATCGCGCGTCCAAATGGCCGCAGTGACACAACTCTCCAGATTGTTCCGATTGCATTCTCGTATCAGCTTATCGTGCTGCTTCTCGCTGTAATCCTCAGCCTGCACGCTAAATGCAGTGGCAACCAATGCTAAACCAAACAATAAACGAAGTGTTTTCATCTGATTATTTCTCCAAAAATATTTGATGACAGGCCGTCTGAAAAAACAGTCTTCAGACGGCCTTTATATTATCACTCAATATTCACCCGTTTCAGGCGCAAGGCATTACCCAATACCGAAACCGAGCTTGCCGCCATTGCCGCGCCTGCGATGACGGGGTTTAAAAAGCCGAGCGCGGCGAGCGGAATGCCCAAAATATTGTAGAAGAAGGCGAAAAACAGGTTTTGCTTGATGTTTTTCAAAGTTGCCTGCGACACCAACAGGGCATCGGCGAGTTGGTTGACCGAATGCTGCATCAACGTCGCAGATGCGGTGTGTTCAGCAACGTCTGCACCGCCTTTCATGGCGAAGCTGACGTTGGCGGCGGCGAGTGCAGGCGCGTCGTTGATGCCGTCACCGACCATCGCTACGGTTTTGCCGGCGGCTTTGAGTTTCTGCACTTCGGCGGCTTTGTCGCGCGGACTCATATTACCGAAGGCGTGCGCTATACCCAGTTGTTTGGCAACGTATTCGACCGTGCCTTGGTTGTCGCCGCTCATAATATAGACATCGATATTGTGTTTTTTCAGACGGCCTATGGCTTCGGCGGTATCGGCTTTCAACGCGTCTGCAAGTGCGAATGCGCCGATAGGTTTGTTATCGACTGAGACTGCAACAATGCTTGCAATATCCCAAACGCCGTCTGAAAACTTCGGCAAGATCAGTTCGGCAAATTCGGCTTTGCCCGCTTTCACCAATCCCACGCCTTCAACTTCGGCGGCAATGCCTGCGCCGACGACAGTTTGCGCATTTTGTGCGGCGGGAATCTCCAAACCGCGCGCTTGGGCGGTGGAGACGATGGCGCGGGCGAGCGGGTGGGCGGCGTTTTGTTCAACGGCGGCGGCGATGCGGTACAAAGCGTCTTCGTCAAAGCCGCTGTCGGGAACGCAATAGACGGCGGCAACCTGCGGCTTGCCTTCGGTCAGCGTGCCGGTTTTGTCCAACACGACGGCATCGACGTGGGCGGCTTCTTCCATTGCCGCCGCGTCTTTAAACCAAATACCGTGTTTCACCGCTTTGCCCATGCCGACCATAATCGCGGCAGGGGTTGCCAGACCGAGCGCGCACGGGCAGGCAATTACCAAAACGGCAACGGCGTGCATCAGAGCAACCGTCCAATCGCCTTTCACCAGCCAAGTGGCGATAAAAGTCAAAAGCGCAATGCCCACGACGGCAGGCACGAATACCGCCGCCGCTTTATCGGCTACGCGCGCAATCGGTGCTTTACTGCCTTGTGCTTCAGAGAGCGCATTCATCATGTCGCCGAGCAGGGTTTGGCTGCCGAGCTGCGTGGCGCGGTAAACCACGCTGCCTTCGGTCATCAGCGCGCCTGCCAACACTTTGCCGCCCGCCTTTTTCTCTTCGGGATTAGATTCGCCGGTAAGGTGGCTCTCGTCCGCCCAACCGCTGCCGCTTTCGATGATGCCGTCGGCGGCAATGCGTTCGCCGTGGTTGGCGCGGATAAGGTCGCCGATTTGCACTTGGTCGATGGGCAGTTGTTTCCATTCGCCATCGCGTTGCACGTTGACTTGGGTTGGTGTGAGTTTGAGCAGCAAGCCCAAGCTGTTCAGGCTGGATTTTTTGGTGCGGTGTTCCAAAAATTTGCCCAGCGACACAAAACCGATCACCATCACGCCTACTTCAAAATACACGTGTGCCATGCCGTGCGCCGCGTGAGGGCTGAAAAACAGCATATAAACGGAATACAGGTAAATCGATACCGTGCCGATGGTAACCAGCACGTCCATGTTCGCCAACCCGCCCTTAATGCTTGCCCACGCGCTTTTGTAAAACGGCACCGCCAGCCAAAGCTGCACCACGCTTGCCAGCACAAATTGCCATACAGGCGGAATCATCCAATCGTGCCGCCCGATCATCATGCCTGCCATGCCGATTAAGAACGGAATATTGATGACCAGCAAAAGCCACAGCCTCCAGCTTACATGCGCTGTTTCTTCGGGCTGCGGCAGCGCGTCTTCCGTTTTTTCCTTCGCGCCGTAACCGGTTTTCTCAATGATTTTGGCAATGTCTGCGGCGGAGGTTTTGCTGTCGTCAAACGTAACCTGCGCTTCCTCGCTGGCAAAGTTCACCCCTGCCGATTCGACAAAATCTTTTTTGTTCAACACTTTTTCAATACGCGAAGCGCATGCCTGACAGGTCATGCCTTCGATTTGAAAACGGACTTTTTGTTGCATGGTTTCTTCCTTCTGAATGTGGTTGGGCTACCTGAAAAAAGCGGAGCAGGGTTTTCAGGTAGCCTTTGGGGTGTTGCAGTCGATTTGTTGCGATTCGATTTACAAAGCCGCATCAAAGCCGCCGTCTTCCACCGCTTCTATCAGCGCGGCGGGGCTGGTTTGGGCGGGGTCGAATTCCACGACGGCATTCTTGTTTTCCAGGCTCACTTCGGCCTTGTCCACGCCGTTTACGCCTTCGAGGATGCTGGTAACGCTTTTCACGCAGCCGCCACAGGTCATGCCTTCGATGTTTAATGTGATTGTTTGCATAGGGTTTCCTTTCTGTTGGAATGAGGCTGAGGTTTTAAAGCCCGTTGCAGCCAAAGCTTTCAGGTAACCTGAAATGATGGGTCTGCTCTTGCTTTCCCGCTAAGTGCCGCCACTATAAAGCTTTACCCGAAGTAAAGGTCAAGCATCATGATGAACATCAGCCAGGCCGCGGCCGAGAGCGGCCTTTCCGCCAAACAAATCCGCGACTACGAAAAGCACGGCCTAATCGCCCCGGCCGCGCGCGGCGAAGCGGGCTACCGCCGCTACGGACAGGCTGACCTTGTCCGGCTGCGCTTTATCCGCCATGCGCGGGAAGTGGGCTTTTCGCTGCCGCAGATCGGGCAGCTTTTGAGCCTGCAACACAACCCGCAGCGTACCAGCCGCGAAGTGAAAACGCTCACCGCGCGGCACATCGCCGAGCTGGAAGCCAAAATCGAACGCTTGCAGGGCATGGTGGCCGAGCTGCAACGTTGGCACGATGCCTGCGCGGGAGACGACTGCCCGGATTGTGCGATTTTGGCCGGGCTGGAGGAGCGTTAGGCGGCTTGGGCAGAATAGAAACAGGCTACCTGAAAAGTTTCAGGTAGCCTTAGTCGGCCGCTAACGGTTTGGTACAGGCCTCGTCGTAATACGGCAGCCACTTGCCGCCGCTTTGCTTCAGATATGCGCGAAAACTTTTGTTTACCCGTGTGGCGGTGTAATCCAAATAATGGCAAAAAGTAAGTTATCAAGAGACAGAGGCCGTCTGAAGCGTTTCAGACGGCCTTTATTCAAAAATACGCTTATCGGTTACAAAGCCACATCGTAGCCGCCGTCTTCTACGGCATCAATCAGCGCGTCGGTATCTGTCTTGCTTTCATCAAAAGTAATCACTGCATTTTTGTTTTCCAAGCTGACTTCTGCTTTTTCCACGCCTTCTACGCCTTCCAAAAGACGGGTTACGCTTTTCACGCAGCCGCCGCAGGTCATGCCGTCGATATTGAGGGTAACAGTTTGCATTTGTATTTCCTTTCATTCAAACAAATATGGTTGCCAAATACTTTACTCCTTACGCAAACAGCTTGCAAATTCTTCATTAAGGCCGTCTGAAAAATGCAGATAGGCGTACAATAACGCCTTTTGCTTCATCAAACGGACATAATAATGACTTCAACATTCAAACAATGGGTTAGCGTATGCGCGCTGGCGGTGGGTGCGTTTATTTTCAATACTACCGAATACATTCCGATTGCGCTTTTGAGCGACATCGGTCAAAGCTTTGGCAAAGCGGCAACGGAAGTGGGCATGATGATTACGGTGTATGCGTGGATTGTTGCGCTCCTATCGCTGCCGCTGATGCTGATGACGAAAAACATCGAACGGCGCAAATTATTGCTGATGCTGTTTGCACTGTTTGCGCTGTTTCACGCGCTGTCGTTCTTTTCTTGGAACTTCAACATCCTCTTGGTCAGCCGTATCGGGATTGCGCTGACACACGCGGTCTTTTGGTCGATTACGGCTTCTTTGGCGGTACGGCTTGCGCCCACCGGCAAAACCAATCAGGCTTTGGGCCTGCTCAGTACGGGTACGGTTTTGGCCATGGTTTTGGGCATTCCGCTGGGGCGCGTGGTCGGGCAATACTTCGGCTGGCAGCTCAGCTTCCTGCTGATCGGGGTTTGCGCTGCCGGCGTAATGCTGGTGTTGGCCAAAAACCTGCCTGCTTTACCCAGCCAAAATACCGGCTCTTTAAGCAGCCTGCCGAGTTTGTTCAAACGCCGCAACCTGATGTTGCTTTATGCCATGACGGTGTTGATTATTACGGCACATTTCACGGCATACAGCTATATCGAGCCTTTTGTGTTGCAAGTTGGCGGATTTAAGGCTGAACAAGTCACCATCGTTTTGAGCCTGTACGGTTTGGCAGGCTTCGCCGCTTCTTATCTGTTTGGCAAATGGTTTGCCAAATCGCAACGTTTGTTTATGCTCGGCGCAGTGGCAGTCATCCTGCTCTCTGCCCTGCTGCTTCTGCCGTTTGCCTCTTTCCCGTATGCGGTGTACGCGCTGGTGTTTATTTGGGGCGTGGCCATCGTCATTGTCAGCTTGGGCATGGTGTCGAAAGTCTTGGCATTTGCCTCGGATGCAACTGATGTGGCCAACTCGATTTATTCAGGTTTGTACAACGTCGGTATCGGCGGCGGTGCGCTTTTGGGACATTATGTAACCGTCTGGTTCGGCCTTTCCAATATCGGCATTGCCGGAGCTTTGCTGGCGGCGGCAGGTCTGGCCGTTTGCGGCTTGTTGTTTAAGGAACAAGACAATCTGACGCAAAACGTTTAAATCCATATAAATCAGGATGGTATTACTGACCCGGCCGTAATTTTGGCAGTTTTACCGATTTGTCCTGATGCTTATTAACCCACGATGGGTCTTCATTTCGCCGGATAAGCAGTTTTCTTGCTGCTTATCCGGTTTTCATTTCATTTTTAAAAAATAATTTACAATTTGTTTACACTACATCAAATTACAAATATACTGTCGCCTATTAGGCCGTCTGAACGTACGGCTGAAAAGAAAAACCAATCATGTTTCAGAGGAATACATCATGGACTTAAACGCCAAGGATAAGACTCAGCATCCTGAGAACGTCGAGCTTCTCAGTGCACAGAAGCCGATTACCGACTTTAAAGGACTGCTGACGACCATTATCTCTGCTGTTGTCTGCTTCGGCATTTATTACATCCTTCCCTACAGCCCCGATGCCAACAAAGGTATCGCGCTGTTGATTTTTGTTGCGGCACTTTGGTTTACCGAAGCCGTACATATTACCGTTACCGCACTGATGATCCCTATCCTTGCCGTTGTACTCGGCTTCCCGGATATGGACATCAAAAAAGCGATGGCCGGTTTCTCCGACCCGACGATTTACATCTTCTTCGGCGGTTTCGCACTTGCCACCGCACTGCACATGCAACGTCTCGACCGTAAAATCGCCGTCAGCCTGTTGCGCCTGTCCCGCGGCAATATGAAAGTTGCCGTGCTGATGCTGTTTGCCGTTACCGCCTTCCTGTCTATGTGGATCAGTAACACTGCGACTGCCGCGATGATGTTGCCTTTGGCAATGGGTATGATGAGCCACCTCGACCAAGAAAAAGAACGCAAAACCTACGTTTTCGTCCTGCTCGGTATCGCCTACTGCGCCAGTATCGGCGGCTTGGGCACCGTGGTCGGTTCTCCGCCGAACATGATTGCCGCCAAAGCGCTGAACTTGGACTTCGTCGGCTGGATGAAGCTCGGCCTGCCGATGATGCTGTTGATTCTGCCGCTGATGCTGTTCTCCATGTACGTCATCCTCAAACCTAATTTGAATGAGCGCGTGGAAGTTAAAGCTGAATCTATCCCTTGGACTTTGCACCGCGTGATTGCGCTGTTGATTTTCTTGGCCGCAGCCATCGCTTGGGTATTCAGCTCCAAAATCAAAGCCGCATTCGATATTTCCAACCCTGATACCGTTATTGCCCTGATTGCCGCCGTTGCCGTCGTCGTATTCGGCGTGGCGCAATGGAAAGAAGTTGCCCGCAATACCGACTGGGGTGTATTGATGCTCTTCGGTGGCGGTATCAGCTTGAGCGCATTGCTGCAATCTTCCGGCGCATCTGAAGCTCTGGGTCAGCAAGTTGCTTCCACGTTCTCCCATTCTCCTGCATTGCTGGTGATTTTCGTGGTTGCCGCCTTCATCATCTTCCTGACCGAGTTCACCAGTAACACGGCTTCCGCCGCCTTGCTTGTGCCTATTTTCGCCAGCATCGCCGCGCAAATGGGCCTGCCGGAACAAGTCTTGGTATTCGTCATCGGCATTGGTGCATCTTGTGCCTTCATGTTGCCGGTTGCCACACCGCCTAACGCGATTGTGTTCGGTACAGGCTTGATTAAGCAACGCGAAATGATGAATGTCGGCTTATTGCTGAATGTCCTCTGTATCGTATTGGTTGCGCTGTGGGCTTATTTCGTCCTGATGCCGTAAACCCGTAAACATAGTCCAGGCCGTCTGAAAGAATATTTTTCAGACGGCCTTGAAGTTTCTCGTTCAGACACAATTTAACGAATGATTCAAAACCGGATTCTAACGAAAGGAAACCCATGATTATCCTGCACACCAACAAAGGCGACATCAAAATCGAACTGGATTTCGACAAAGCCCCCGTTACTGCTAAAAACTTCGAGCAATACGTTAAAGATGGCTTCTACGACGGCGTAATCTTCCACCGCGTCATCAAAGGCTTTATGATTCAAGGCGGCGGTATGGATGAAAACATGAACGAAAAAGAAACCCGCGATCCGATTCAAAACGAAGCGTCCAACGGTTTGCCTAACGAAAAATACACCATCGCCATGGCGCGTACTTCCGATCCGCACTCTGCCAGCGCGCAATTCTTCATCAACACTGCCGACAACGCTTTCCTGAACTTCCGTTCTAAAGAGCTGTACGGCAAAACCGTAGTCCAAGACTGGGGCTATGCCGTATTCGGTAAAGTCGTTGACGGTTTTGACGTTGTCGATGCTATCGAAGGCGTTTCTACCAAACGTCACGGCTACCACGACGACGTACCGACCGAACCTGTCATCATCACTAAAGCCGAAGTGGTTTAATTGATTTGATTTCCCATAAAAACAGCCTGTCCGAATTAAAAACGGACAGGCTGTTTTTCAATAATGACGCATACCGTCACACATCATAAGTACCGACCACGCATGCCGAATCCAACACATGGCCCTGCATGGCAAAATGCAGCTCATTAAAGCGGAAACCGCGCGGCAAATCCAAAACGGTATCCAGCGCGTACACAATCAGTTCATAACGATGGCGGTTGTTCGGTGGCGCCATACCTCCGTAAAACGAAGCCTCTTCGATTTCAAATTTACCCAACGCGCTCGCCCAAGTGTTCGCGCCTTGCGTGAAATCCGTTGCAGAAATACTTTCATTTTCTGCCACGGAAGTACGTTTCAAATCCGAAATCAACCAATGCGTCCATACGAAACCCGATGCTGAAATGGCATCTTTGTCTTCCAACACCACGGCAAACGATTTTGTTCCCTCCGGCGCATCTTCGATCTCAAAAGGAATCGAATAAGTAGGCATACCGTTCGGGCTGAACTGGCTGCCGCGCTTGCCGTATTTGTCTTCAAATTCGCCGTTGACAATAGCTTTACTGCTGACTTTCATCTTATATCTCCCAATAGTAGGTTGGCTCATTCTAACAAACCCCAAGGCCGTCTGAAAGATACTGCCGTTTTCACTTTCCCGATGTCGCATTTTCAGACGGCCTCCAGCAATATTCACAATTCGATCAAACACATTTGACATTCCATAGTATAATCCGCCGCATGAAAACTACACAGGATACGCATTATGGATTGGAAAGGCCGTGAACAAAGCCAAAACGTCGAAGATCGCCGTGGAAGCCGTGGTGGTGGCGGCGGCAAAACGCCGGGCATACTCGGCATTATCGTGGTTTTGGTCGGCGCATATTACGGCGTGGATTTGAGCGGTTTGGTCGGCGGCTCATCTTCGATGGGAATCCCTACCCAGCAAGCCTCCCGACTCGACAGCCAACAAGAAGCCGAATTGAACGAACTGTCCCGTGTCGTCCTTGCCGATACGGAAAAAGCATGGAGCAAATATTTCCAACAACACGGCCAACGCTACACACCGACAACCATGGTGTTGTATGAAGGCGGTACGTCCACCGCCTGCGGTACGGGTCAATCTGCCATGGGGCCGTTTTACTGCCCGGGCGACCAAAAAGTTTATTTGGACTTGAGCTTCTACGAAGACATGCGCACCAAGCTCGAATCGGCCAGCGATGCCGCGTTTGCCTACGTTATTGCCCATGAAGTCGGCCATCACGTTCAAAACCTACTCGGCATTCTGCCTAAAGTCCACAAAATGCAACAGCAAGTCGGCAAAAAAGAGGCCAATGCCCTTTCCGTCAAACTCGAATTGCAGGCCGACTGTTTTGCCGGTATTTGGGGACACTACGCTATCAACAACAATATCTTCAAAGCCGAAGACATTCAAAAAGCCATGCTGGCGGCCGAATCCGTCGGCGACGACCGCTTGCAAAAACAGGCGCAGGGCTATGTCGTTCCCGACAGCTTTACCCATGGCTCTTCAGAAGCGCGCATGACTTGGCTCAAGCGCGGTTTGGAAAGCGGCGACATCAACCAGTGCAACACTTTCAACAATTGATTCGTCCAAACAACACTGTTCTTTGATGTAACAACAAAAGGCCGTCTGATTTTTTCAGACGGCCTTTTAGCCGTGTTAGAATAAGCCCCATTATTTCCACTTAAATTTAAAGGAAATCCACATGGCAAATATCGCCCGCGACATTTTCAAAGCCTACGACATCCGAGGCATCGTCGGCAAAACCCTGACCGACGAAGCTGCCTATTTAATCGGCAAAGCCATTGCCACCAAAGCCTCCGAAAAAGGCATTACCCGTATCGCACTCGGCCGCGACGGCCGCTTGAGCGGCCCCGGCCTGATGGCGCAGATTCAACGCGGTTTCACAGACAGCGGCATCGACGTCCTCAATGTTGGCATGGTTGCCACCCCTATGCTCTACTTCGCGGCCATCAACGAATGCGGCGGCAGCGGTGTGATGATTACCGGCAGCCACAATCCGCCTGATTACAACGGTTTCAAAATGATGCTCGGCGGCGACACGCTCGCAGGCGAAGCCATTCAAGAACTTTTAGCCATTGTTGAAAAAGACGGTTTTGTTGCCGCCGACAAACAAGGCAGCGTAACCGAAAAAGACATCTCCGGCGAATACCACAACAACATCGTCGGCCACATCAAGCTCAAACGCCCGATGAAAATCGCCATCGACGCGGGCAACGGTGTCGGCGGCGCATTCGCGGGCAAACTCTACAAAGGCTTGGGCAACGAAGTAACCGAACTTTTCTGCGAAGTGGACGGCAATTTCCCTAATCACCACCCCGACCCTTCCAAACCGAAAAACCTGCAAGACCTCATCGTCGAGCTCAAAAACGGCGATGCCGAAATCGGCTTGGCATTTGACGGCGATGCCGACCGCTTGGGCGTGGTCACCAAAGACGGCAACATCATCTATCCGGACCGCCAACTGATGCTTTTTGCACAAGACGTATTGAGCCGCAATCCTAAAGCCAAAGTGATTTTCGACGTCAAATCCACCCGCCTGCTCGCGCCTTGGATTAAAGAACACGGCGGTGATCCTGTGATGGAAAAAACCGGCCACAGCTTCATCAAATCCACCATGAAAAAAACCGGCGCACTGGTTGCCGGCGAAATGAGCGGACACATCTTCTTTAAAGAACGCTGGTTCGGCTTCGACGACGGTATGTATGCCGGCGCACGCCTCTTGGAAATCCTGTCTGCCTTCGACAATCCGTCCGAAGTATTGAACAAGCTGCCGCAAAGCATTTCCACTCCGGAACTCAACATCGACCTGCCTGAAGGCAGCAACGGCCACAAAGTGATTGAAGAGCTGGCTGCCAATGCCAAGTTTGAAGGTGCGACCGAAATCATCACCATCGACGGCTTGCGCGTTGAATTCCCCGACGGCTTCGGCCTGATGCGTGCTTCCAATACCACGCCGATTTTGGTATTGCGTTTTGAAGCGGATACGCAAGAAGCGATTGAACGTATTCAAAACCAATTCAAAGCAGTCATTGAAAGCAATCCTGCATTGAAATGGCCGCTGTAAAGGTTTAGGCTAAAACAAAGGGGCTGACGTAGATTAGCCCTAAATTCC